>NZ_JBVAYY010000008.1:0-222738 GCF_055412885.1 Pseudarthrobacter leeuwenhoeki
CCGGGCAGGGCGGGGACTCCCCGATGTTCCCGCACCTGCTGGACTCCCTCAGCGTTCCCCGGCTGGGTCCGGGCAGGGCCCGTTCCCGCCCGGACCGGGCCCTGGCGGATAAGGCGTACTCCTCGAAGGCCAACCGGGAGCTTCTGCGCCGGCGCGGCATCCAGGCGGTGATCCCGGAACGCTCCGATCAGGAAGCGAACCGCAAACGCCGCGGCAGCAAGGGCGGCAGACCAGTGGGGCTGGACAAGGAAGCCTACAAGCGACGAAACGTCGTCGAACGGTCCTTCAACGTTTTCAAGCAATGGCGCGGCCTCGCCACCCGCTACGACAAGCTCGCCCTGACCTACCGCGGCGGAGTCGTCCTCCGCGCCATCACCATCTGGCTCAAGGAATTAGGAGACATGCCCTAGTGGGCTTCCTCCACCGGGACATTCGCCTGGTACTCGCGGCTGTCACAGTCGCTGAAGGCCGTCATGAGATGGCCCTTGGCCAGGCCCATGATCGTGCTGAGCGGAAAGTGCCCGGTAATGGTGTTGCCCGAATGCTCCACACCCTTGAGGTCAAAGTTCTCCTCCGTGCCGTCGTGGCTGAAGCAGTAGAAGGACACGGCCTCCCCGTTCATGAACTCGATCCCCATTCGTCGCTGGTGGGAATGATCCGGGGTTGCTGCCACAAGCCCCACCACGTAGGCGCCCTGGCCGGGGATGTTTCCGTCTATATCGAACTTCGCCACCAGGGACGTGTCCTCGGCGGCGATGCTGACGTGCTTCAGAAGTGCGTTATGGGAGCTCATGGCTCAATCCTGCTACCTGTGCCTGCGTCCGTCCACCCCTGTCTAGGTTTTGCCCCGGCACCGCCGTAGACTGACAGTGTTCGAATATATGTTCGAATAGACACTGGCTGTTCTGGCCAGATGGTTTCACAGATGGTGTGGTCCGGGAGGCGCGATGGGCATGTTCAGCGAGTCGGTGGACGTCGTCTGCACATCCTCCGGTGAGCCCCTGGACCTCGACTGGGCAGGCCACCACTACACCGTGTGCGCGGAACCGGTCCGCTGGTACGAGCGGCGCCAATGGTGGGCGGAAGAACAGCGCGCACCCCTGGGCAGCGGCCCCGGCCTGGTGGACCATGAGATCTGGCGGGTCCAGGTGCGCCGGGCAGATTCCCCCGGCCAGGAAAGCCTCACCCTTGACCTGACCCGGCATGTGGGCAGCGGACGCTGGCGCCTGCTGCGCATCCACGACGCCCTGCTTCCAATCCGGAAGCCCGAATCGGCATGAGCTTCACCCATCTTCATGTCTCCACCGCCTTCAGCGCCCACTACGGCGTCTCCTGGCCGGAGGAGCTGGCCACCGCGGCGGCCGCGGACGGGGCGACGGCGCTCGCCTGCACGGACCGCGACGGCCTGTACGGGACGGTCAAGCACCTGCGGGCCTGCATGGCCGCGGGACTGGACCCGGTCGTCGGCGTGGACCTTGCGGTCTTTGACGACGACGGCGACCTCCGCACCCAAGTGGGGGGACGCGTCGTCGTGCTGGCCCACGGGCACAACAACGGCGCCGGCTACCGCGCGCTGTGCCGGCTGATCTCCGATGCCCATGCCCGCACCACGGGCAAGGCCGGGGGAGCGGTGCCCGTCGCCGTGACCCGCGCCGAGCTTGCGTCCCGCACCCTGCACCCGGAAACCCTCAAGCCGGTGCTGACCGTGCTGATCGGCCCGGACTCCGACGTCGGACGTGCCATGGGCGGCAGGCGCTACCTGCGCCCCCGCACCCTGTTCAAAGGCTGGCTCGATGCCATGCCGCCCGGGACCATCGCCGCCGAGGTGGTCAGCCAGCTCAGCCCGCCCGGGGAACCGCTCAGCACCGCCCACGCGGTGCGGATGATCAAGCTCGCCGCCGAACACGGGGTTCCGGCCGTGCTGAGCAACGCCGTGCGGTATGTCGCCGAGGACGGAGCGGCCACCGCAGACGTGCTGGATTCCGCCCGCACCCTGAAATCCCTGCCCGAACTCTCCGCCGCCCCGCTGCTCCAGCCCAACGGGCAGGGCTGGCTCAAATCCGCGGCGCAGATGCTCCAGCTGGGCAAGGAGATTATGCACGCCGCCGGGTACGGCGCCGCGGACCTCAAACACCTGATGGCGCAGACCGGGGCGCTCGCGGACCGTTGCCGGATCGATCCGGTGACGGACATGGGATGGAAACAGCCCGTGGTGCCGGAAGCCTCGGTCATCGGAATCGCCGGGGACGCCCTCGTTGAGCTCACCTTGCGCTGCGAGGCAGGCATCAGCAGGCGGTTCCCTGGGATCGCCGGCAAACCCGCCGAGGAACTGCGCTCGCGGCTGGAGCACGAGCTGCGGATCATCGACAGCCTGGGCTTCGCCGCCTACTTCCTGACCGTGGCCGAGGTGTCCCGGATGATCCTGGACATGGGAGTCCGGGCGGCGGCCCGCGGTTCGGGGGCATCCAGCCTGGTCAACTACCTGATCGACGTCAGCCAGGTGAACCCGCTGCAGCATGACCTCATCTTCGAACGCTTCCTCTCCCGGGACCGCGCCACCCTGCCGGACATCGACATCGACGTCGAAAGCGCCGAACGGCACAACGTGTACCGGAAGATTTTTGCGCGCTTCGGCTCCGAGCGCGTCACGCTGATGAGCATGCAAAACGGCTACCGCGCTCGCGGTGCCGTGCGCGACGCCGGCCTGGCCCTGGGCATGGAGGAGGGTGAGATCGGGGACATCGCCAAGCAGCTGTGGCGTTTCTCGGCCCGGAACTTCCGCGATGCCCTGGTGGAAAAGCCTGAGCTGAAGGAATTCGCCGGCAGGGTGGGGCAGCGCGATTTCAATGGGAACCAGCAACTGGACCTGCTGGTGGACCTCACCGAACGGCTGGACCGGCTGCCGCGCCATATCTCCATGCACCCCTGCGGGGTGATCCTGGGGGACGCCACCTTGCTGGACCGGACGCCCGTGCAGCCCAGCGGGCTGGGCCTGCCGATGAGCCAGTTCGACAAGCACGACATGGACCCGATGGGTATGCTCAAGCTCGATGTCCTCGGCGTCCGGATGCAAAGCGCCATGGCCTTCGCCGTCCGCGAGGTGATCCGCCTGCATCCCTCCAAAGCCGAGGTGGTGGCAGCCGGCGCCCACCCGGCGGGGCCGGACGGGACCGGCCCGGACTACATTGCCGCGGACGGCACGATCGACCTCAACTCCGTGCCGCTCGACGACGAACCCACCTATGAGCTGATCCGCAGCACCCATACTCTGGGCTGCTTCCAGATCGAATCGCCCGGGCAGCGGGAGCTCATCGGAAAACTTGCCCCCCGGGAGTTCAATGACCTCATCATCGACATCTCCCTGTTCCGGCCGGGTCCGATGAAATCGGACATGGTCCGGCCCTTCCTGGAGCACCGCCACGGCTTCGCACCCGAGGTCTACCCGCACCCGGACCTCAAACCCGTCCTCAAGGAGACGCACGGCGTCACGGTGTTCCATGAGCAGATCCTGAAGACCTTTGATGTTCTGACCGGCTGCGGGCTGGCGCGGGCCGACGAATTCCGCCGCGCTCTCGGCAACGAGGTCCTGGAAGGCAAGGTGGAGGAGTTCCTCCGGAAGGAGGCCCGGTCGCGGGGGTACAGCCCCGAAGTGGTGGACAAGGTCTGGGGGACGCTCAAGGCCTTCGGCAGCTTCGGGTTCTGCAAAGCCCACGGTGCCGCTTTTGCCGTGCCCACCTACCAGTCGGCCTGGCTCAAGACCCACCACCCGGAGGCCTTCCTCGCCGGGCTGTGGGAACACGACCCGGGCATGTATCCCAAACGGCTCCTGGTGGCCGAGGCGCGGCGGCTGGGGATCCCCATCCTGCCCCTGGACATCAACCGCAGCCTGGCCGAGTACCGGGTGGAACGCGTGGCCACCGGCCCGGACCGCGGCAAGCTGGGCATCCGGCTGAGCCTGAACGGCATCTACGGTCTCTCCGGAACCGAGCTTAAAAGAATCGTGGCGGGACAGCCCTATGACTCGCTCGCGGACCTGCGGGCCAGGTCCCGGCTGAGCAGGCCCAGCATCCAGCGGCTGGCGCAGCTGGGAGCCTTCGACACCCTGCACCGGGCCTCCGGCGGGACGGCCAACCGCGCGGACCTGGTGCAGCATCTGCAGACCCTGCAGAGCCGGCCGCAGCGGAAAGGAATCGACGTGATCGAGGGGCAGCTGTCGTTGCCGCTGGGAGACATCGAGCTGAAAAACCTCAAGGCCGGCCTGCCCGCGCCCACCCTGGTGGATACTGTCCGGGCCGAGCTGGACCTGATGGCGGTGGATGTCAGCGACCACCTGATGGCCAGCCACCGGCCGCTGCTGGACCGGCTGGGCGTCACCACCGCAGACCGGCTGCTGGGGCTGCGCAACGGCACCGAGGTGCTGGTCGCCGGGGTCCGCGTCGCCACCCAGACACCTCCCATGCGGGGAGGGCGACGCGTGGTGTTCATCAGCATCGACGACGGCACGGGCTGCGTGGACTCGGTCTTCTTCCACGAGGCCCAGGAGCTGGCCGGCCCGCTGCTGTTCGGCACCCGGCTGCTGCTGATCCGGGGAACCACCCGGCGGACCGGGCCGAGGGGGATCAGCATCAGCGCCAGCATGGCCTGGGACCTGAGCCGCACCGAGACCCTGCCGTTCCCGGTCCAGGCTTCCGGGATCCCGGAGCACCGCGAACCTGAGCCGCCCGGTCCGCTGGACGGGATCAGCCGGAACCTCGCCATTACGGGGATGGGAGGCTGAGTGGGGCGTTGGTTGGCCTCTTCAGAAACCGATAGCATGGACGAGGCTGGCTGTGGTCTCCGTATGCCACAAGCTAAGAAGCCTAAACGTTGAATAGGAGACACCCGTGTCAGATGCCCAGCAGATCACCCTTCTCGTCGATGGCGAAGAGACCAAGGTGACTACCGGGACCACCGGCGCGGAACTCTTTTTTGAGCGCCGCGATGTCGTTGTGGCCCGCGTCAACGGCGCTTTGTTGGACCTTGACCAGCCGCTGCCCGAGGATGCCACGATTGAGGGCGTCACCATCGACTCCCCGGACGGCCTCAACGTCCTGCGCCACTCCGCTGCCCACGTCATGGCCCAGGCCGTGCAGCAGCTGCGTCCCGACGCCAAGCTGGGCATCGGCCCGTACATCACCGACGGTTTCTACTTCGACTTCGACGTCGAGGAGCCGTTCACGCCGGAAGACCTGAAGACCCTGGAAAAGATGATGCAGAAGATCATCAACCAGAACCAGAAGTTTGTCCGCCGCGTGGTCACCGAGGATGAGGCCCGCGAGGCGATGAAGGACGAGCCGTACAAGCTCGAACTGCTGGGCAAGAAGAACCACGCCGCCGAAGCGGGTGAGGGTGTCAACGTCGAGGTCGGCGCCGGCGACATCACCATCTACGACAACGTGGACCGCAAGAGCGGGGACAGCATCTGGTGCGACCTCTGCCGCGGCCCGCACCTGCCCAACACCAAGCTGATCTCCAACGCCTTCGCACTGACCCGGTCCTCCGCGGCCTACTGGCTCGGCAACCAGGACAACCAGCAGCTGCAGCGCATCTACGGCACCGCCTGGCCCACCAAGGACGCACTCAAGGCCTACCAGGAGCGCATCGCCGAGGCCGAGCGCCGCGACCACCGCAAGCTTGGCGCCGAGCTGGACCTGTTCTCCTTCCCCGACGAGCTGGGCTCCGGGCTGCCGGTGTTCCACCCGAAGGGCGGCATTATCCGCAAGGCGATGGAGGACTACTCCCGCCAGCGCCATGTGGACGCCGGCTACGATTTCGTCTACACCCCGCACATCACCAAGGGCCACCTCTACGAGGTTTCAGGCCACCTGGACTGGTACCGGGACGGCATGTTCCCCCCGATGCACATCGACGCGGAACTGAATGAGGACGGCACCGTGCGCAAGCCCGGCCAGGACTACTACCTGAAGCCGATGAACTGCCCCATGCACAACCTGATCTTCCGCTCCCGTGGACGGTCCTACCGCGAACTGCCGCTGCGGCTGTTCGAGTTCGGATCCGTCTACCGCTACGAAAAGTCCGGCGTCGTGCACGGCCTCACCCGGGTGCGCGGCATGACCCAGGACGACGCCCACATCTACTGCACCCGGGAGCAGATGAAGGACGAGCTCACCACCACGCTGAACTTCGTGCTGGGACTGCTCAAGGACTACGGCCTGGACGACTTCTACCTGGAACTCTCCACCAAGAACGAAGACAAGTTCGTGGGCGATGACGCCACCTGGGACGAAGCGACCCGTACCCTCGCCGAGGTGGCCGAAGCCTCCGGCCTGGAGCTCGTCCCCGATCCGGGCGGCGCCGCGTTTTACGGCCCCAAGATCTCCGTCCAGACCAAAGACGCCCTCGGCCGCACCTGGCAGATGTCCACGATCCAGCTGGACTTCAACCTTCCCGAGCGCTTCGAGCTTGAGTTCCAGGCCGCAGACGGCACCCGCCAGCGCCCGGTGATGATCCACCGTGCCCTGTTCGGTTCCGTGGAACGGTTCATGGGCGTGCTCACAGAGCACTACGCCGGTGCCTTCCCGGCCTGGCTGGCTCCCGTCCAGGTGGTCGGCATCCCGGTGGCCGAGGCCTTCAACGACTACATGTTCGACGTCGTTGACCAGCTCAAGGCCGCGGGCATCCGCGCCGAGGTGGACATTTCCTCGGACCGTTTCCCGAAGAAAATCCGCACCGCCAGCAAGGACAAGATCCCGTTCGTGCTGATTGCCGGCGGAGACGACGCCGAAGCCGGCGCTGTGTCCTTCCGCTTCCGTGACGGCAGCCAGGACAACGGCGTGCCGGTGGCCGAGGCCGTGCAGCGGATCGTCGACGCCGTCCGCAACCGGACCAGCTAGCGGACAGGGACGAACCAGGCATGCAGGAAACCACAGGGGCCGCTCCGGAGTATCCGGGGGACGACGGCGTGACCGACGACTTTGGCCTGGCCGGGGTGCCGGACGCTTTCCAGCGCCTGTGGACTCCGCACCGGATGGCGTACATCAAGGGCGGGCAGCACCAGTTCAAGAACGTGGATGACTGCCCGTTCTGCGTGGCGCCGGAACGCGGGGATCACGATTCCCTGATTGTCTGCCGGGGGCGGACCAGCTACGTCGTGCTGAACCTCTTCCCGTACAACCCGGGCCACCTGCTGGTCTGCCCCTACCGGCACATTCCTGATTACACGGACCTGACCGTGGAGGAAACAGCCGAATTCGCCGAGCTGACCCAGACGGCCATGCGCGTGCTGCGCAAGGTCGCCAACCCCACCGGATTCAACCTTGGGATGAACCAGGGCGTGACCGGCGGCGCCGGGATCGCCGGGCACCTGCACCAGCACGTGGTGCCGCGCTGGGGCGGGGACGGGAACTTCTTCCCGATCATCGCCCAGACCAAGGCCATCACCCAGACCCTGGGCGAGGTCCGCCAGCAGGTGGCGGATGCCTGGCCCCAGGCCAACGACGCGGGGCAGGCGACTGCCGGGGCGACGGATGCTGAATAGGCACGCGCGCGGTTTCTTCACCGCGCTGTTCACCCCCCTTGCCCGCTGGCTGCTGAGGATCGGTGTCTCCCCGGACGCCGTAACCATCGTCGGAACGCTCGGCGTGGTGATCGGCGCCCTGGTGTTCTACCCGCTGGGCCAGCTCTGGTGGGGCACGCTCTTTATCACCGCGTTCATCTTCTCGGACGTCATCGACGGCATCATGGCGCGGATGCAAAAGGGCGGAGGGCGCTGGGGCAACTTCCTGGATTCCACCCTGGACCGGATCGCAGACGGTGCACTGTTCGCCGGCGTCGCGGTCTGGTTCTTCACCGGAGGCGCAGACACCCCCATCGCTATTGCCGCCGTCCTCTGCCTGGTCCTGGGCATGGTGGTCTCCTACGCCCGGGCGAAGGCCGAGGCGCTGGGCTTCGAGGCCAATGTGGGCATTGCCGAGCGCGCCGAGCGGCTGGTGTCCGTCCTGGTGGTCACCGGCTTCACGGGCCTGGGCCTGCCCACCATGGTTCTGTTCGGAACGTTGTGCCTCCTCGCCGCCGCAAGCCTCGTAACGATCATTCAGCGGATCATCACCGTGCGCCGGCAGTCGCTTGAAGAGGCCGAGGGCACCGCGACCGGACAGGCCGCCTGAGCGCCCAGCTCCGGTGCGGCCGCGGGGGGTAACCGGAATTCAGCCGGGCGCGGCGGGGGGACTAGTATTAGCATTACCGGCCAATAAATCCGGTAATCCGGGGTGTGCGAAGCGGCATTTGTGTGCCGTCCGCGTTCCGGCGAGGTCATCTATCTACCCATAGGGGTTTTTGTGTCTACACCTGATGTAAGCAACGAAGCCGGCGCGTCCGCGAAGAGCGTTACGGGCAGCAACCGCGTCAAACGCGGCATGGCGGAGATGCTCAAGGGCGGCGTCATCATGGACGTCGTTAACGTCGAGCAGGCCCGCATCGCCGAGGACGCCGGAGCCGTGGCAGTCATGGCGCTGGAACGTGTTCCCGCCGACATCCGCGCCCAGGGCGGCGTGTCCCGCATGTCCGATCCCGACATGATCGAAGCGATCATCGCGGCCGTGTCCATTCCGGTCATGGCGAAGGTCCGGATCGGCCACTTCGTCGAGGCCCAGGTCATTCAGACCCTCGGCGTGGATTACATCGACGAGTCCGAGGTCCTGACCCCGGCCGACTACGCCAACCACATCGACAAGTGGAACTTCACGATTCCCTTCGTCTGCGGCGCCACGAACCTCGGTGAGGCCCTGCGCCGCATCAACGAGGGCGCGGCGATGATCCGCTCCAAGGGTGAGGCAGGCACCGGCGACGTTTCCAACGCCACCACCCACATGCGCCAGATCCGCTCCGAGATCAAGAAGCTCGCCGGCATGGCGGAGGACGAGCTCTATGTTGCCGCCAAGGAACTGCAGGCCCCGTACGAACTGGTCAAGGAAGTGGCCGCCACCGGCAAGCTCCCCGTGGTCCTGTTCACCGCCGGTGGCATCGCCACCCCGGCGGACGCCGCGATGATGATGCAGCTCGGCGCCGACGGTGTGTTCGTCGGCTCCGGCATCTTCAAGTCCGGCAACCCGGCCCAGCGTGCCGCCGCCGTCGTGAAGGCCACCACCTTCTTCGACGACCCGGACGAGATCGCCAAGGCCTCCCGCGGCCTGGGCGAGGCCATGGTCGGCATCAACGTGGAAGAGATCCCGCAGCCGCACCGCCTCGCCGAGCGCGGCTGGTAGCGTTCGCCTGCTTCTCCACGAACCCGGCGCCAAGCCACGAGAGTTAAGCGCGGTTCTCGCCAGGCTCTAAAGTACGACGGCGGCCGGTCACCTTCCCAGGTGGCCGGCCGCCGTCGTTCCTTTGTGCGGGTGCGGGTTAGTCGAGGCCGCGGCGCTTGAGGAGCGGTTCGAGGCCGGCGTCGCGGCCGCGGAAGGCGCGGAAGGAATCCAGCGGGTCGCGGCTGTTGCCCCGGGAAAGCAGTTCGGCGCGGAAGAAGT
This sequence comes from Pseudarthrobacter leeuwenhoeki, assembly GCF_055412885.1. Classification (NCBI taxonomy): domain Bacteria; kingdom Bacillati; phylum Actinomycetota; class Actinomycetes; order Micrococcales; family Micrococcaceae; genus Pseudarthrobacter; species Pseudarthrobacter leeuwenhoeki. Next base: position 9,522 of record NZ_JBVAYY010000008.1, read on the forward strand.
CCCCGTTGGCCCGGGTGAGGCCACCGTTGTCCTTGAACCATTCCACCGTTTCGGCGTCCAGCACCTCGCTCCAGATGTAGGAGTAGTAGCCCGCGGCATAGCCGGCGCCGGCGAAGATGTGCTGGAAGTAGCCCGTGCGGTAGCGCGGCGGGATCAGGTGGTGTGCGACGCCGGCCGCGGCCAGCGCCTTGGCCTCGAACTCCAGGACGTCCTCGGGGACCTCGGATCCGTCCAGCACATGCCAGGCGAGGTCCAGCAGGGCCGCGCCCAGGTATTCGGTGGTGCCGAAGCCCTCGCCCCAGAGCTGCGCGGCGTCGAGCTTGTCCACAGCGTCCTGCGGCAGCGCCACTCCGGTGGCGTAGTGGCGGGCGTAGTTGGCCAGGACCTCCGGCCACATGATCCACATTTCGTTCACCTGCGAGGGGTATTCCACGAAGTCCCGCGGCACGGAGGTGCCGGAGAAGCGCGGATACGTGACAGCGGAGAACAGGCCGTGCAGGGCATGGCCGAACTCGTGGAACGTGGTGCGGAGCTCGTCCAGGGTCAGGAGCGTGGGTTCGCCGGCCGGCGGCCTGGAGATGTTGAGGTTGTTGATCACCACGGGCCGGGTGTTGAGCAGCCCGGACTGTTCCACGAGGGAGTTCATCCAGGCACCGCCGCGCTTGGATTCGCGTGTGTAGTAGTCGCCCAGGAACAGGCCCAGCTCGGTCCCGTCAGCGTTGCGGACCTCCCAGACGCACACGTCCGGGTGGTAACCGGCGAGGTCGGCGCGTTCGTGGAACGTGATGCCGTAGAGCGCGTTGGCGGCGAAGAACACGCCGTCGTTGAGGACGCGGTCCAGCTCGAAGTAGGGGCGCAGGGCCTGCTCGTCCACGGCGTAGCGTTCGCGCTTGACCTTCGCGGAGTAATAGGCCCAGTCCCAGGCCTCAAGGGGGTGGCCGGCGACCCCGGCCAGCGCCTCGGCCTCGGCGTCGGCATTCCGGACGGCGGCCGGCGCCAGCCGGTTCATCATGGTCTGCACGGCTGCGAAGTCCGGGGCGGTCTGCTGGTCCACGACCAGCTCGGCGTAGTTGGCGAAACCCAGCAGCGCCGCCTTCTCGGCGCGGAGCCTGGCCATGTCCCTGGCCAGATCCAGGACGTCGAGGGCACTGCCGTCGCTGCCGCGGCCGATGGAGGCCTCGTACAGGCGGCGGCGGACCTCCCGGTTTTCGAGGGCGGCGAGGGCGGGCTGGTTGCTGGGCTGGATGAGGGTCAGCAGGAACTTGCCCTCATGCCCGGCGGTGCGGGCGGCTTCGGCGGCGCTGGCAACATCGTCAGCAGGCAGCCCGGCAAGTTCGGCGGCGTCGTTGAGCAGCAGCGAGGCGGACTTCATTCCTTCCTTCACCCGCTGGCCGAACTCGGTTCCGAGCCGGGAGAGCTCGGCGTTGACGGCCTTGAGCCGTTCCTGGCCGGCGCCGTCGAGCTGGATGCCGGACTGGCGGAACTCCTTGAGGTACTCGTCCACGAGCCGGGCGGACTCGGCGTCGAGCTGGTCCGTGTTGACCGCGGCGAACCGCTCGAAAAGTCCACGGTTGAGGTAGACGGCGTCCTGGTGGGCCGAGAACCGCGGGGACAGGACGGTCTCGAGATCGCGGATGAGGTCCGTGGCATCGGCCGAGACGAGGGTGAAGAAGGAGGCCGCCGCACGCTGCAGGAGCTGCCCGGACCGCTCCATCGCCAGTGCGGTGTTTTCAAACGAGGCAGGCTCCGGGGTGTCCACGATGGCCTGGATTTCGGCGAGGTGCCCGGCCAGGCCGGCCTCCACGGCTTCGGCGTAGTGCTCGTCGGTGATGTCCGCGAACGGCGGCAGACCGAACGGCAGGGGGCTGGGGCTCAACAGGGGATTGGTCATGAAATAACTCTTTCATGTAATGGGGTGACTCTCAACGGTCTGCTTCGCGTGTTGGGACCGCTGCCGCCGTAGGATGGGCGCCATGCGTACCATCACCCCCCGCGGCCGGCTGTTCGCAGCCGCCGCAGCGTTCTCCCTGGTAGCCTCTGTGTCTTCCTGCAGCATCGGCGCCCCATCCGAGACCACTGCCTCGGGCTCCCAGGCGGCAGCCGGGGGCACAGCCGGTCCGGCAGCGGCACAGAGCCCGGCACCGACTCCGGCAGCGTCGCCGTCGAGCACCCCCACCCCGACGCCGGGGAAGGGGCCGGCCTGCGCGGCCGTCCGCTGCACCTCGGTAGTGGTCACCGGGGACATGCTGGTCCACGCCCAGCTCTGGGAGCAGGCCCGCGCGGACGCCCTGGCCGCCGGCGCCAAGGGACTGGACTTCGGGCCGCTGCTGGAGGGCCAGCGCAAGTACATCGAGAAGAGTGACCTCGCGGTCTGCCACCAGGAGACGCCCGTCGCCGGCCCGGCCGGGCCCTTCTCCGCGTACCCCTCATTCAACGTTCCGCCGCAGATCCTGACGGCCGCCCGGCAGGTCGGCTACCAGGCCTGCACCACCGCGAGCAACCACACCATCGACCGGGGCACGGCCGGGCTGGTCCGCACGCTGGATGCCCTCGACGCTGCCGGACTGCAGCACACGGGCGCCTACCGGAGCGAAGCCGACGCCGAGGGCGTCCTGATCCTGCAGACCGCCGCAGCGAAGATCGCCGTGATCAGCGCGACGTACGGGCTGAACGGGCTGCTCCCGGAAGCGGCCTGGCAGGTGGACATGCTCGACCCCGAGGTGATGATTGCCAAGGCGAAGAAAGCCCGGGACCTGGGCGCGGACATTGTGCTCGGTGCGATGCACGCCGGCGAGGAGTATTCGAGCGAGCCCAACGCCGAGCAGATGAGCGTCGCCCATGCCCTCGCGGACAGCGGCCAGTTCACCATGATCTACGGCCACCACTCGCACTCCGTCCTGCCGATCGAGCAGTACAAGGGCACCTGGATCGCCTACGGCCTCGGCAACGGGATCACCGAACTCTCGCCGAACTATGTGGTGAACAACGAGGGCCTGCTGGTCCGGGTCCAGTTCAGCCAGGACGCCGCCGGCGCGTGGACCGCCTCCGATCTGGCCTGGGCGCCGTCGGTGATGGTCCGCGGCCCCTACCGCTGGTGCTCGGTTGCCGCCGACACCCCGCAGGGTTCCTGCGCCGGTGCGGCGGCAGACACGGCCACCCGCCAGCGCACCCAGACCGCGGTCGAGTCGATGGGGGCAGCGGACGCGGGCGCCCACGAACTTCTCATCACCAAGGAACCGTAGCGCTTGGAAGACCGACGACGGCGGACGGTGCGAGGCGGGCTCCCACCGAATCGAGGCGCCGGACGTCAGGCACCCGGCCGCGATTTGCGAGGTGCCCGAACCGTCGGAGGGCCTGCGGATCTTGCCCTGACACCGACCGGCGAATACCTCGATGGAGACGCGGGGGGCCAAAATGAGCCCAGTCACACCCGGACAGGAGGCCTTCGTGGGCAGAGTACCGACGGCGGACCGGGAACACCGGAACGGGACCTTCCCCAACGGCATGGACTAGCTGAGCTGGGGCAACGGCCCCAAGACACTCCTCTTCATCCAGGGCGGCCCGGGGAGCACGGTTCCCCGGGGGATGCTGCGCCGGATGTTCCGGCGCCAGTTCGATGCCTTTCTCCACGCCGGATACGCCGTCTGGGTCGTCACCCGGCGCCGGGGCATGCCGCCGGAGCACAGCCTCCCCGACATGGCGGAGGACTATGCGCGGCTCATAGCCGAGGAGTTCCGCGGACGCGTTGACGTCGTTGTGGCTGAGTCATTTGGCGGCATGATCGGCCAGTATCTGGCCGCACGGCATCCGGACTCGTTCGGTTCGCAACGGGTTCACCTTCGATGGTACGGAGCAGACAGAACCCGGTGCCCCAAAGATCGTCGACGCCCGCATGGTGAGATAGGGAGAGTCAGCCGGCTCGTTGTGTTCGGGCTGCAGCTGAGCATACGGCCACTTCCCTCTGCAACTCGCAGATTTATCCCGCTTCAGCGCGGGCGGCGTGCTCGCGGGCGAGGACGGCGTAGGTGTCGTCCGGGTGCCGGGGGAGAAGCTGCCGTATTTGCGTTCAACGGCGGTCCGGATGAGAAAGTCCGCCGGCGCCGGGTTCTTGGGCAGCAGGGAGCCGTGCAGATAGCTCGCCACGATGTTCCGGTAGCGGGCGCCTTCCTGGCAGTCGCTGCTGTTGTTGCCGGTGCCCTTGGCCGTGGCGGCCAGCGGTGACACGCCCGGAACCGCCGACTGTCCACCTGCTGTGCGGGCTGTCCGGCGCGGGCAAGACGACCACAGGCGCGCGGCGCTGAGCTGCTTTGCGGCGGCTCGGATCAGCTGAGTGGCGCTGCGGGCCGGGAACGCCTCGGTGCGGCGAACCGAAATACCGGGATCGGTATAGCTAGGGCGTGGCGAAAATGTCGGAGTGGCCGATCGTGGCGCGGCCCGGCTCCCGGCGGGCGGCCAGCCAGTCGGCGACTTCCTCCGGTGCAACGTCCCTGGTCTCCAATGCGGCGGCGGCGATGCCGGTGGCGAGTTCACGCTGGAGACCGGAGTCTTCCGGTCCGAGCAGCCAGGGTGAGGCGGCGGTGTGCACGGCATAACCGCGCGCCGCGAGCAGCCCGGCCAGCACAGCCGAGGCCCGCGCACCGGTGGCCGAACCGAAGCCCTTGTCCCCCTGCTGATGGCTGTTGAACGCGCGGAGCACACGCCCGTCCTGCGGGTGGATCGGCTGCCATTCCTGCCGGCCGTCGTAGATCAGGACGGTGTAGAGCGGCAGCCCGGCCGCGCTGAGGGCGGCCGTGAAGAGCTCCAGCCAGGGCTCCGAAACCAGATCGAACAGTGCGGCGGCCGTGACAAGATCCGGAGCCGGCGTCAACACCTGCGTGAGCTCGAGTGTGAGGTCAGCCTCGGCGAAGCTGACGTCGATGCGCTTGTGGTCCTTGCGCAGCCGAAGGAGTTCGCCCTCGGACCGGCTGTCGTCAGCCCAATCGACCAGGCGTTCCCGGGCCCATGTCAACAGCTGTGGGTCGTAGTCCACCAGCCGCCAGGACTGGTGGTCCGGCAGGAACTGCGCGGTGCCCCGCAGATTGGACCCGGAACCGCAGCCCAGATCCACCACGCTGACGTGCGCGCGCCCTGCGAAGTGGGTAGCCAGCTGCTGTTCCAGAGCCGAATCCCGCGCCCGGTGGTCGGCCGTTTCGCGCAGGTCCAGCCACTCCGGGCTGAAGCCGCTCATGCCGCGTGCTCCGGGAGCGACCGGGCCATGGCCCGTACGACGTCAGCGACCCGACCGGCAGTATCCGACCAGGGCGGCAGAGTCCGTCCGGCGGCCCAGGAGCGCTCACCGAGGGCGGCGAGGCGCTGCGGAGAGGTCAACAGTAAACGGACGGCGTTGCCGAGGGCGGGCGCGTCGCCGGGCGGGACCTTGATAGCCGCGCCGTCCGGCACCGTCTCGGCAGCGGCCCCGCCGGTGGTGCAGATGATCGGCAGGCCGTGGGACATGGCCTCCGCCAATGCCATGCCGTAGCCCTCATAGAGGGAGGGCATGACGAAGAGGTCGCTGGAGTGGAAGGCGGCTTCAAGCTCATCTGTCGTCAGGACACCGGCAAAAGTGACCCTGCCGGCAAGGCCGTGGGCCTCGACGGCGTTGGCCACGCGGGCGTGCTCGCCCGGCACCCGGTCAGTCTCACCTGCGATAGTAAGGTGCCAGTCAAGATCAGTCAGATGCGAAAGTGCCAAGGCAAGGACGCCATAGGCTTTGCGCGGCGAGACCGACCCCACGCAGAGCAGTTCCACCCCGCGCGTGCCGTCGGAGCCTCCTGCGCGGCAGGCCGGAGGTGTCCCTGGACAGGCGATCGTGATCTTCCCGGCCGGGACGCCGTAGTCGCGAGTCAGAGTCCGGGCCGTCAGTGCGCTGGTCGCAATCACATGCGCAGCGCGTGCCAGGGCGTGGCGCTCGGTTCCCGCGAGCATTCGGCGTTCGTCCTCCGCGAGCCCGGCTTCCAGTGCCAGTGGATGGTGGACAAGGGCCACGAGCGGATGGCCGGTCCCATGGTCCAACGTCTCGAGCAGCGTGTCCGGGAACGCCCCGAACGCGAGTCCGTCCACCATGACCGTGATCCGGTCCCGAAGCGATGCGAGCCGTCGCCTGGTTTGTTCAACGTCAGTTGCCGTGGGAGAGGGCCACGAGCCTGGCAGCTGAAGGTGCTGCACCCGGATGCCAGAGCCCGGCAGGGTGGCCAGGAGGCTGCGGTCGTAGGCGTATCCGCCGGTGGGCGCTGAAAGGTCGCCCGGGATGGCGAAAACCAGTTCGGGATCTGGATCGGTAACCATGGCTTACTCCATTCGGGCAACGGATGAGCGGCAGACTTTAGGGCGCGGCCAGCGAGACCCATGCTACCCGGATACCTCGCACAGCGTCTTGGCCGCCGCGTCCAGCCCCACGCTGTGACGAGGGCCAGAGTTCTGAAGACGCTGATGGGCATCAGCAGCAGGGTGCCTGCGCCGCTGCGCGCCCGAGATTCGGGGCTTCAGCGCGGGCGGCGGGCGGCGTGCTCGCGGGCGAGGACGGCGTAGGTGTCGTCCGGGGTGCCGGGGGAGAAGCTGCCGTATTTGCGTTCAACGGCGGTCCGGATGAGGAAGTCCGCCAGCGCCGGGTTCTTGGGCAGCAGGGAGCCGTGCAGATAGCTCGCCACGATGTTCCGGTAGCGGGCGCCTTCCTGGCAGTCGCTGCTGTTGTTGCCGGTGCCCTTGGCCGTGGCGCCCAGCGGTGACACGCCCGGACCAAGCGTGGTCTGGCCGCTGTGGTTCTCGTACCCCAGAACGGTGCCGAACTCGGGGGAGGACACTGACACGTTGCCGATCAGGCGCTGGTCGGTACCCTGGGTCTCCACGTCCAGGACGCCTATCCCCGGGATCACGGACCCCGTCCGGGTCTTGAAGAACTTCCCGAACAGCTGGTAGAGCCCGCAGATCACCAGCATCGGGGTGCCGTCCTCGGCCAGCTCCTTCAGGACTGTCTCCCGCGAGAGCAGGTCATCCTGGATGACGAGCTGGCCGCTGTCCTGCCCGCCGCCGCCGACGATCAGGTCGATGTCCGACGGGAACGCGTCGCCGACGTTGTACTCGAGCAGCTCCGGAGTGTACCCGTGCCAGCGCAGCCGCTGGGCCAGCACCAGGGCGTTGCCCCAGTCGCCGTAAATGTTCATGTCCCGCGGGTACAGCTGCAGGACCCGGATGGTGCCCTTGCTTGGCGCCGGGGATTCCTCGGGCGGAAGCTCGTGCCCGAAGGAAAACCTGGACCCGCTGGACGGGCCGGATTCGCTGGTCGGGCCGGATTCGCTGGCGGGGGGCTGGGGGGTCATGAGACCACCTCCACTGTGGTGATTTTGGACAGCTCGCGGCGGATCGCCAGCATCGCTGTATAGGTGCAGAAGACCCGCTTCGGTTTGTCCTTGGCGCCGCTGATGAAGGCCGCCAGTGCCGGCGCAATCTCGGTATTGACCGCGCCGACCGCGACGTCGTCGTACTGCAGGCGAAGCGCCATGTCGTAGGCGCGGGAGCCGGTCAGCTGGTCCACGCCGGCCTCACGGAGGGTGTCGAATTCGACGTCCCAGAGCCAGGACATGTCCCGGCCGTCGGCGTAGTTGTCGTTGATCGCGATCATCGTGGCGTACCCCGCGGCCGGGAAGGACTTCAGTCCGAGGCGGAAGCCGCTGGGGTTCTTCACCAGGACCAGGTCCAGCGGCAGTCCGTCGACGACGAGGCTCTCACCGCGGCCGAACGCCGGCGCCACCTGGGACAGCGCCGTGAGCAGGCCCTCGTTGTCCGCGACGGCCGTTTCTCCCCGGACTGAGTCCTTCACCGCAATGGCCCTGGCCAGGGCCAGCGCGGCCGCGGCGTTGAAGATGTTGTAGACACCGCGGAGCTTCATCGCGGTGGTGGCCGTGACGCCGTCGTACTCAAAATCCGCGTCCGCCGCACCCACCCGGCGCAGCACGACGTCGGCGTGCGGCTTCTCGGGAGCCGGCGGCACCGGGCTGCCGGGGGCAGCCCGCATCTCGTCGTCGTTCGGGAAGGTGCTCAGCAGCGAATCGTCGAGGCCGAAGTAGCGGACGTCGGGACCGGTGATGGTGTCCGGTGTGTGCGTGGCTGTTTTGTGTGTGGCTGTTTTGTGCGTGGCTGTTTTGTGCGTGGCCGCGGGGAGCGTTTCCGCGATGCGCGCGACCCTCGGGTCCTCCCGGTTCAGCACCACGGTACCGGTGGTCTTGGAAGCGATGTGCTGCAGCAGCTGCGCCGTCTTGTCGATCTCGCCGAAGCGGTCCAGCTGGTCCCGCAGGACGTTCAGCAACAGGCAGTAACGCGGCGGCACCTGGTTGACGAAGTGCACCGCGTGGGCCTCGTCCAGTTCCAGCACGGCGACGTCCGCGCTCAGCCGTCCCCGCCAGTCCACCTCGCCAAGCAGCGCAGCGGCCACTCCGCGGGTGAAGTTGCTGCCGGTGCGGTTCGTGAAAACCTTCAGGCCCTGGCTCTCGAGCAGTTCCACCACCATCTTGGTGGTGGTCGTCTTGCCGTTCGTGCCGCTGACGACGGCGACGCCGTGCGGCAGCGTGGACAGTGTCCTTCGCATAAAGCCGGGATCGATTTTTTCAACCACGAGACCGGGAAGGGCAGAGCCTCCGCCCCTGAGCCGGGAGACCCGGCGGACGAGCTTGCCGAGCGGAACGCTGAAGTAAAACATGCTTTGTAATATATCCCAGCGGGGGCATGGAAGCCCGCCGGGCGGCGGCGGCCGACGTGTCCGGGCCACTATGCTGGTCCGATGACCAACCCCACTTCTGCGCCCAATTCCCGTGTGGGAACAGGTCTGCGGATTGGCGTCCTTGCACTTCAGGGCGACTTCCGCGAACACCTGCACGCGGTGGAAGCGGCCGGCGCCACGGGCACCGGCGTCCGCCGCCCGTCCGAACTCGACGGCCTCGACGGCCTCATCATTCCCGGCGGCGAATCGACCACCATCGACAAACTGTCCCGCGCCTTCGGGCTCCGCGACCCGCTGCGCCAACGCATCCGGGACGGGCTGCCGGTCTACGGCTCCTGCGCCGGGATGATCCTCCTCGCGGAGGAGATCACCGACCCCGCAAAGGACCTCGCCGGGAACCCGCAGCAGACGTTCGGCGGACTGGACATCACAGTGCGCCGGAACGCCTTCGGCCGGCAGCGCGAATCCTTCGAGACGGATCTCGATTTCAAGGGCCTCGACTTCAGCGCCACCGCCGACGGCGTCGCCCCGGTCCACGCGGTCTTCATCCGGGGGCCCTGGGTGGAACGCGTCGGCGCCGGGGTGGAGGTCCTCGCCAGCGTGGAACCTTCCAAGGCCTCCCACCCCGAGGCGCTGGCCGGGACGGCTAGAATTGTTGCTGTGCGTTCCGGCAAGCTGCTGGCCACCTCCTTCCACCCGGAAGTGACGGGGGAGAAGCGCGTGCACGAATTGTTTATTCGAATGATCAGAGGAGAAGCGTAAAGCATGTCAGGCCACTCCAAATGGGCGACGACCAAGCACAAGAAGGCCATCCTCGACAGCCGCCGGGCCAAGTCGTTCGCCAAGCTGATCAAGAACATCGAAGTTGCCGCACGCATGGGCGGCCCGGACCTCGCCGGCAACCCTGGCCTGGAACTCGCCGTCACCAAGGCCAAGAAGACATCGGTCCCCGCTGACAACATCGACCGCGCCATCAAGCGCGGCGCCGGCCTCACCGGCGAAGTCGTGGACTACACCGAGATCATGTACGAATGCCGCGGACCGCAGGGCTCCGCCCTGCTGATCGAATGCCTCACGGACAACAAGAACCGTGCAGCCTCCGAGGTCCGGCTCGCCATCTCCCGCAACGGCGGCACCATCGCCGATCCCGGTTCCGTCAGCTACCTCTTTTCCCGCAAGGGCGTTGTCTCGCTGCCGAAGAACGGCCTGACCGAGGACGACGTCCTGATGGCCGTCCTCGACGCCGGCGCCGAGGAAGTCAAGGACAACGGCGACAGCTTCGAGATCCACTCCGAGCCGACCGACCTCCAGGGAATCCGCGATGCGCTCAAGGAAGCCGGGATGGAGTACGACACCGACGAGGCAGAGTTTGTCCCCTCGATGCAGGTCCCGCTGGATCTCGACGCCGCCAAGAAGTTCCTGAAGCTCGTGGATGCCCTCGAGGAACTCGACGACGTCCAGAACGTCTACAGCAACGCCGACCTCAGCGACGAAGTGCAGGCCGCACTGGAATCCGAGTGACCCTCCGCGTCCTCGGCGTCGATCCGGGCCTCACCCGCTGCGGGATCGGCGTCGTGGACGTCGAAAAGAACCGCCGCGCCACCATGGTGGCGTTCGGCGTCGTCGGAACCTCCCCGGAGGAGAGCCTGGACCAGCGCCTGCTGGTCATCGCCACATCCATCGACGAGTGGCTCGACCAGTATGAACCCCACGTCCTCGCCGTCGAACGAGTCTTCTCGCAGCTCAACGTCAGCACCGTGATGGGGGTCGCGCAGGCATCCGGCGTGGTGATAGCCGCCGCCGCACGCCGCGGCATCCCGGTGGCCCTGCACACCCCGTCCGAGGTGAAAGCCGCCGTCACCGGCAGCGGGACCTCCAACAAGGATGCGGTCACCAAAATGGTCACCAAGATCCTCCGGCTCGACGCCCCTCCCCGGCCGGCCGACGCCGCCGACGCCCTCGCGCTGGCCATCACGCACGCCTGGCGGGCCGGGAGCGGGATTTCCCACAAGGGCGCAGTCACCACCGGACCGGGCAGCCTGTCACTGACCCCGGCCCAGCGGGCCTGGGCGGACGCGGAGGCGAAAGCGCGCCGTTCACGCTGAATGTCCGGCTGTGCCGGGGCAGCACTTGATAGGGTATTCGTAGATATGTTCGGATAGCCGGGTCTTCCCGGTTCTCTATTTCAGCTGAATTTTCAGGAGCCCGGCTTTGATCAGTTTTCTCCGCGGAACCGTAGCGCACGTCGGCCTGTCCTCCGCCGTGATCGACCTCAACGGCGCCGGCATGAGCGTAAACGCCACACCGCAGACCCTCAGCAGGCTTCGCGCCGGCGAGGAGGGGAAGCTCTTCACCTCCCTGATCGTCCGCGAGGATTCCCTCACCCTGTTCGGCTTCGGCAACGACGACGAACGCGAAGTCTTCGATATCCTGCTCAGCGTCAGCGGCGTCGGACCCCGGCTGGCGCTGGCGGTCCTGGCCGTGCACGAGCCCGAAGCCATCCGCGTCGCCGCGCACTCCGGCGACGGCAAGGCATTCACGAAGGTGCCCGGCATCGGCCCCAAGGTCGCCGGCCGGATCGTGCTGGAACTGGCCGGAAAACTTGTGCCGCAGGGAACGCCGGCCGGCGCCACGGCACCGGCCGCATCCTCCGAAGCGGTCTGGAAGCCACAGGTCGTTGCAGCCATGACGAGTCTTGGCTGGTCCGAGAAGGACGCCACGTCCAGTATCGACAAATCCCTTGCTGATTCCCCCGAACTGGCCGAGAAAGGCAACGTGGCCGAAATCCTCCGCGCCACCCTCCGCTGGCTGGGCCAGGACGGCGCCCGCGCCGGGAACAGGGTAGGCGCCCGTGGCTGAGCCGTCGATTGTCGCCGGGGGAGAGGAGCCGGAGGAGCGGGTCATCGAAGCCGCCCTCAGGCCCAAAAACCTGCACGACTTCGTTGGCCAGCACCGGGTCCGCCGGCAGCTCTCCCTTGTCCTGGAGGCCTCGCGCATGCGCGGCCGCAGCGCCGACCACGTCCTGCTCTCGGGCCCTCCCGGGTTGGGCAAAACCACGCTGTCCATGATCATCGCGGCCGAGATGAACGCCCCGCTGCGGATCAGCAGCGGTCCCGCCATCCAGCACGCCGGCGACCTGGCAGCCATCCTGTCCTCGCTCTCCGAAGGTGAAGTGCTTTTCCTCGACGAGATCCACCGGATGTCCCGGCCGGCCGAGGAAATGCTCTACATGGCGATGGAGGACTTCCGGGTCGACATCATCGTCGGCAAGGGTGCCGGCGCCACCGCCATCCCGCTGGAACTCCCGCCCTTCACCCTCGTGGGCGCCACCACCCGCGCCGGCCTGCTCCCCGGACCGCTTAGGGACCGCTTCGGCTTCACCGGCCACCTCGAGTTTTACTCCGTGGCCGAACTGGAGCTCGTCCTCCGGCGCTCCGCCGGACTCCTGGACCTCAAGGTCAACTCCGCCGGCTTCAGCGAAATCGCCGGCCGCTCCCGCGGCACGCCCCGCATCGCCAACCGGCTCCTGCGCCGGGTCCGTGACTGGGCGCTGGTGCACGGCATTGAGCAGATCGACGCCCGCGCCGCCTCCGCGGCGTTGGACATGTATGAGGTCGACAAACGCGGACTGGACCGGCTCGACCGCGCCGTTCTGGAGGCCCTCATTACCAAATTCGGCGGCGGGCCCGTGGGTCTGTCCACCCTGGCCATCGCCGTCGGCGAAGAGACCGAAACGGTGGAGACCGTCGCCGAGCCCTACCTCGTCCGCGAGGGACTGCTGGGACGCACCCCGCGGGGGCGCATCGCGCTCGCCCCGGCCTGGACGCACCTCGGCTTCGCGGTGCCGCCCGGAATCTTCGCCCAGGACCCGCTCGAGCTCTTCCCGGCCGACGTCGACGGCACTGACATGCCGGACGGGCAGGGCCAGGACGCTGATCCGGAATGGATCCGTAATAGTCAATAGCACCGCTCCGTAACCTTTTCCCTTTAGACTGGAATGACGCTCGGCACGTTCGGGTCTTTGTTTCTATGCGCGGCCAGCACCTGGCCGCCGTCGGCTAAGCATGATTCCCAGCCAGCCCGGAGCGAAGCGGACGTTGCTGTAAACCAGCTACGCAAGTACAGAACGGAACCAACCCTGTGTTCGGACTTATTACTGCCCAGACCCAGCCGCAGGCCGGCGGCGGCATCGACATCATGACCATCCTGTTGTTTGCCATGCTCGGCGTCTTCGTGTTCATGATGTTCCGCCGCAACAAGAAGACCCAGCAGCAGCAGGTGCAGCTCCAGTCGAAGTTCGCTCCCGGTGTCGAGGTCATGACCAGCTTCGGCCTGTACGGCCGGATCGTCGAGATCGACGATGAGGAGAACAAGGTCCTGCTGGAACTTTCCCCGGGTAACACCGCCACCGTTCACCGCCAGGCCGTCACCAAGATCGTCGAACCGGTTGTCGCCGCAGAGGAGCCCACGGTCGTTCCCAACGATGCCTCCTCGCTGAGCATCGACAAGGCCGGGAGCGCCGCCCCCGTCAACGACGCCCCGCGTGACGAGACGCCGGAAGAAACCCTGCGCCGCCTCAACGACGAAGGCAAGAAAGACAGCTAGTCTGCCTGTTTGAGCTATCCCGCGAAGCAACGGCTGCGGGCCACCGCCGAGGCGGCCCGACCGGGCCGCCCGGCGGTTTCCTCCGTAAACAATAGAAAGATCGACAATGGCACGAACTGGCCCCAAAAATTCAGCCCTCAGGGTGCTGGTCTGGCTTGGCGTTATCCTCGCCGTCCTGACCGCCGTCCTGGCAGGCGGCACAATGGCCGGCCAGGCGAGCTGGGCCCCCAAGCTCGCCCTGGACCTTGAAGGCGGCACCCAGATGATTCTGGCGCCCAAGGTTGAGGGCGCTTCGGACATCACCGAAGAACAGCTCAACCAGGCCGTGGCGATCATCCGCCAGCGCGTGGACGGCTCGGGCGTCGCGGAAGCTGAGATCAGCACGCAGTCCGGACGCAACGTCGTCGTCAGCCTGCCGGGCACACCGTCCAAGGAAACCCGCGCGCTGATCCAGGCCTCGGCCGACATGAACTTCCGGCCCGTCCTCCAGGCCGGTCCTGGCGCAGCAGTCCCCGCGGAGTCACTGACCCCGGAGGACCAGCTGCCCAAACCCACCGCTGAGCCCACCAACGGCAGCGACGTTAACTGGGTCACCCCCGCGATTTACAAGAAGTTCGAGACGCTCGACTGTGATAACCCGTCGCAGGACAAGCAGGAACGCTCCGACCCGACCCAGCCGCTGGTCACCTGCGAACCGGCCTCCGCCACCTCGCCGGCGATCAAGTACATTCTGGGCCCGGTTGAGGTCAGGGGCGCCGACATTGCGGGCTCCACCTTCCAGCTGCAGACCGGTGCCCAGGGCGCCGTGACCAACGAGTGGGCTGTGAACATCCAGTTCAACGAAGAAGGCACCGCCAAGTTCAAGGAAGTCACCGACCGGCTGTACCAGTTCTTCATCGCCGGCGGCGGTCAGAGCGGCTCGGATCCGAAGTCCCAGTTCGCGATCGTCCTCGATGACCAGGTCATTTCCGCTCCGCGGTCCCTCGCCGTCATCACGGACGGCCGTCCGCAGATCACCGGCGGCTTCACTGAGGAGTCCGCGAAGGCCCTCTCCGACCAGCTCCGCTTCGGCGCACTGCCAATCAGCTTCGAGATCCAGAGCGAACAGCAGATTTCGGCAACCCTCGGTGGCGAGCAGCTCCGGATGGGTATGCTCGCTGGCCTGATCGGCCTGCTGCTGGTGGTGGTCTACTCGCTGATCCAATACCGGGCACTGGGCCTGGTCACCGTCGCCTCGCTCGTGATGGCCGGCGCGCTGACGTTCCTGGCCATCGACATCCTGGGCTGGACCGAGAACTACCGGCTATCCCTTGCCGGCGTCGCAGGCATCATCGTGGCCATCGGCCAAACTGCGGACTCGTTCATCGTCTACTTCGAACGTATCCGCGATGAGCTCCGGGAGGGCCGCGGCCTCGTCTCGGCAGTAGAGAACGGCTGGAAACGCGCCAAACGCACTGTTCTGGCGTCCAAGGCCGTCAACCTGTTGGCCGCACTGGTGCTGTTCTTCGTGGCAGTGGGCAACGTTCGCGGCTTCGCGTTCACGCTCGGCCTGACGGCCATCGCCGACCTCATCGTGGTCTTTATGTTCACCCACCCGACTCTGCAGTTGCTGGCCCGCACCAAGTTCTTCGGGGAAGGCCACCCGCTCTCCGGCCTGGACCCGAAGAGCCTCGGCGCCGTTCCCCTGTACCGGGGCGCAGGCCGGCTCCGCACTCCCGCGGACAAGCCGGCTGCTGTTGCCGTGCTCCGCGCCAAGAACACCGGCGCCACGGCTGAGGCCGAACGCCGGATGACCATTGCAGAACGACGCCTCGCGGAACGACAGGAACAGCTTGCCGGCTCGTCCAAGAGCGCGTCCAAGGAGGGCAACTAAATGGCCACCAGCTTCGCCAATTTCGGAAATGAGCTCTACACGGGCAAACGCTCGTACGACTTCGTGGAATCCAAGAAGATCTGGTTCCTGATCGCGGCCGTCCTCGTGGCGCTTTCCATCCTCCTGCCGGTCGTCAAGGGTGGCTTCAACCTCGGCATAGAGTTCCGGGGCGGCTCCGAGTTCACCGTCTCCAACGTGAAAACCACCGACGCTGCCCTCGGCGAGAAGGCTGTGACGGACATTGTCCCTGGCAGCGTCCCGCGGGTGGCGAACGTTGCCGGCAGCACGATGCGGATCCAGACGGACAAGCTCACGGAAGACGAGACGCTCCAGATCAAGGCGGGCCTCACGGGTGCCTACGGAGTGACGGACAACGAGGTGACCTCCACCTTCATCGGCCCTACTTGGGGTGCCGACGTCACCAAGCAGGCCCTGCTGGGCCTGTTGATCTTCGTCGGGCTCGCAGCCGTGCTGATGGCGCTGTACTTCCGGACCTGGAAGATGTCGCTTTCCGCGATCGTCGGCATGCTCGTGACGATGTTCATCACCGCCGGCGTGTACGCCGTCAGCGATTTCGAAGTCACGCCGTCGGCCATCATCGGATTCCTGACCGTCCTGAGTTACTCGCTGTACGACACAGTGGTGGTCTTCGACAAGATCCGTGAGAACACCGCGGACCTGCAGGCCTCCACCCGCCGGACCTTCGGCGAGGAAGTCAACCTTGCCGTCAACCAGACCCTGGTCCGCTCCATCAACACCATGATGGTGGCCATCCTCCCGGTCGGCGCCATCCTCTTCATCGGCGCCGGCCTGCTGGGCGCCGGAACGCTGCGGGACCTCTCGCTGGCACTGTTTGTCGGGATCCTGGTCGGCACCGCGGCCACGATCTTCATCGCCGCGCCGCTCTACGCCTGGCTCCGCCGGGGCGAGCCGGAGCTGGTCAAGCAGGCCGAGCGTGTGCACCACCGCCGCGCCCATGCCGCAGCCAAGGCCGACTCCCCGTCAGAGCCGGCCACGGCTTAGCCGTCACGGCCCTGCCGGAACGGTCCCGCCGGGTCTTCCCGGTGGTCCCCAACGGGCCGGAGAACGTCATTCGTGGCGCTCTCCGGCCCGTCGCCGTCTCGCCGCCGGTTATCGAAGTATCCTGCTGCGGGAATAGACTGGAAGAATTAACGGGTTCGGAGAGGTGCTCCATTGGAAGAACGTTCGACGCCGGTGCCATCAGCGCCGACGGATAAGGCTCCAGGCCAGGG
The DNA here is from genome assembly GCF_055412885.1 of Pseudarthrobacter leeuwenhoeki. NCBI lineage: Bacteria > Bacillati > Actinomycetota > Actinomycetes > Micrococcales > Micrococcaceae > Pseudarthrobacter > Pseudarthrobacter leeuwenhoeki. Next base: position 26,005 of record NZ_JBVAYY010000008.1, read on the forward strand.
TTCGCAGACCGGTGTGGTGGCTCCCGGACGCGCCGATGCGCCGGTCCCCGTGGACAGCTCGGGCGCACGCCCCACCTTTCCCGGCCGGCGTGAACGCACCCGTTCCCGGCTTGCACGCCTGACCGGTCGCGGCGCCCCCGCGTATTCCCCCATTCTCGAACCGCTGCTGCGCACCGTGCGCGCCAACAACCCCAAAGAGGACTTCGACCTCATCCAGCGTGCGTTCGTCGTGGCGGAGACCTGCCACCGGGGCCAGAAGCGCAAGAGCGGCGATCCCTACATCACGCACCCCGTCGCGGTCGCCACGATCCTGGCCGAGCTGGGGCTCAGCGGAACCACGCTGGCAGCGGCCCTGCTGCACGACACCGTCGAGGACACCTCATACACCCTGGAGGACTTAAAGGCCGACTTCGGGCCGGAAGTCGCCATGCTGGTGGACGGTGTCACCAAGCTGGACAAAGTCAGCTTCGGCGAGGCCGCCCAGTCCGAGACCGTGCGCAAGATGGTCGTGGCCATGGCCAAGGACATCCGTGTCCTGATGATCAAGCTGGCGGACCGGCTGCACAACGCCAGAACCTGGCGCTTCGTTTCCGCCGAGTCCTCGGCACGCAAAGCGCGGGAGACCCTGGAGATCTTCGCCCCGCTGGCCCACCGGCTCGGCATGAACACGATCAAGTGGGAACTTGAGGACCTGTCCTTCGCTGCCCTCTACCCCAAGGTCTACGAGGAAATCGTGCGCATGGTGGGGGACCGGACCCCCGAGCGGGAAAAGAACCTCTCCGTCATCCGGAACCAGATCACCGAGGACCTGCGCGAGGCCAAGATCAAAGCCACCATCACGGGCCGGCCGAAGCACTACTACTCGATCTACCAGAAGATGATCGTCCGGGACAAGGACTTCGACGACATCAATGACCTGATGGGCGTCCGCGTCCTGGTCGACTCTGTCCGGGACTGTTACGCGGCCCTGGGCGCCATGCATTCGCGCTGGAACCCCCTCCCCGGGCGGTTCAAGGATTACATCGCGATGCCCAAGTTCAACATGTACCAGTCGCTGCACACCACAGTGATCGGCCCGGGCGGCAAGCCCGTGGAAATCCAGATCCGCACCCACGAGATGCATCGCCGCGCCGAATACGGCGTCGCCGCGCACTGGAAGTACAAGGACCAGCCGAACCGGGCGGCGGCCGGGCCCGGAAGCCCGCGCGACGGCGACATGGGCTGGCTGCGGTCGCTGGTGGACTGGCAGCAGGAAACCTCCGACCCCGGCGAGTTCCTGGACTCCCTGCGCTTTGAAATCAACGCCCGGGAAGTATTCGTCTTCACCCCCAAGGGCGAGGTCATGGCCCTGCCCGCCGGCTCCACGCCTGTGGACTTCGCCTACGCCGTCCACACCGAGGTGGGCCACCGGACGATCGGCGCCCGCGTCAACGGCAAACTGGTCCCGCTCAACAGCGAACTGAACCACGGCGACTGGGTGGAAATCTTCACCTCCAAGGCTGAAGGCGCCGGGCCCAGCCAGGACTGGCAGCACTTCGTCAAGAGCGCCCGTGCCCGCAACAAGATCAGGCAGTGGTTCAGCAAGGAACGCCGCGAAGAGTCGATCGAGCGCGGCAAGGAGCTGCTGACCAAGGCCATGCGCAAGCAGAACCTTCCGCTGCAGCGCCTGATGACGCACGACGCACTTGCCGCAATCGCCGAGGACTTCAAATACGTCGACATCTCCGGCCTCTACGCCGGGGTGGGCGACGGGCACACCTCCGCCCAGTCCGTCATGGAACGCCTGGTGGAAAGCCTCGGCGGCAATGAGACCCCCGAAGACGACCTGACCGAGGTTTCCATTCCCACCCAGGTCACCAAGACCCGGTACTCCGATTCGGGCGTCGTGGTGCGCGGCGTCGACGACGTCTGGGTCAAACTCGCCCGCTGCTGCACCCCGGTGCCGCCGGACCCGATTCTGGGCTTCGTCACCCGCGGCTCCGGCGTCTCCGTGCACCGGACGGACTGCACCAACGTCAGCGGACTGCTGGAGCAACCCGACCGGATCGTCGAGGTCGAGTGGGCGCCCACGCAGTCAAGCGTCTTCCTGGTCGAAATCCAGGTCGAAGCCCTAGACCGCAAGTCGTTGCTCTCGGATGTGACCAGCATCCTCTCGGAGAACCACGTCAACATCCTGGCGGCCAGCGTGCACACGTCCACGGACCGGGTGGCCATCTCCAAGTTCGCGTTCGAGATGGGCGACCCCAAGTACTTGAGCCACGTCCTGAGCGCCGTCCGTCGCATCGACGGCGTCTTCGACGTCTACCGGACCACCGGCAACCGGCGGCGCAGCTAAGGATGGCCGCCGGGCCTGTGGTCTGCCCTAGGGTGCCGGGCCCGGCAGCAGCTGTTCGAGCTTCGCCAGGGCCGCCTTCCTGTACGGCATTCCGGGGGTGGCTTCAACGGCGTGCATAAGCAGCCGCAGCTTCAGGTCCAGCTCGGGCTTGCCCAGGAGCGCCCGCAGGGCGGGAACCGCCCGCCCTGGTTCGACGTGCAGGGCGATGTCCACTGAGGTCCGCAGCGGGCTGGAGACCATCAGCCCGCCCAGGCTCACGACGTCGTACGCGCCCAGGCGCACCTCATGGAAAGTGCAGCCCCGGGTGGACCGCAGGCTGGAAATCCGCCTGTTGGCGTCCACCAGCAGGGCGAGCCGGTCCGGTTCAGTGGCGCAGCCATAGATCCAGGCCGCCGTCATCCTGCCTGCGACGACCCGCTGGCGGATGGCCGGACTCATCAGGACGGAGGCCGCACGGGCCCGGAGCTGCGGAGTGGGCCGTGTGCCCGGCGGCAGATAGCCGCGCTGGTACAGCTGAGTCAGCACGCCGTCGGCCGCCATCGCCTGAAGCTCTGGCCAGGAGAACAGTGCCCCTGGGGAGTACAGCTCGGGCGGGGGCGGGGGCGGGTCGGGCGGGGGCGGGCCGTGATGGATGACCATTCAGCCATCCTGTCCGCTCCCCGGCACAGCAAACAGGCCCCGACCCGGTCATGTGGATAACCGGTGCGGGGCCTGCTTGAATCTGCTCGCACCTGCTTCGAAGAAGCCGGCGTGGTTCGTGCTCTGCTAGGAGAGCTCGCTTGCAGACTTCTCGAGCTGTTCCAGCCAGGCCTCACGGGCTTCGAGGGCTTCCTTGGCGGCCTTGATCTTGCGCTCGTCGCCGGCCTTCTCGGCCTTCGCCAGGTCATCCCTGAGTCCGGCGATGGCCGACTCCAGCTGCGTCAGCGCGCTGTTGGTGCGTGCCTTCGTCTCCGGGTTGGAGCGCTTCCAGTTCTCATCCTCGGCGTGGCGTACGGCGTCTTCGACCTTCCGCAGCCCGGCTTCGACGCGTCCCATGTCGGCGCGGGGAACCTTGCCGGCTTCTTCCCAGCGGTCACGGATGGACTGGAGCGCCTTCTTGGTGGCGGCGAGGTCCTTGATGGGAAGCAGCTCGCTGGCTTCCGCGAGCAGGGCTTCCTTGACCACCAGGTTGGCGCCGTATTCCTGGTCGATCTCGTCGTTGGCGGCCTGGCGGTTGGTGAAGAAGACGTCCTGCGCGGCGCGGAACCGGGCCCAGAGGGCGTCGTCGTCCTTGCGGCTGGCGCGCGGGGACGCCTTCCACTCGTCCATCAGACGGCGGTATTCGCCGGCGGCAAAGCCCCAGTCGGTCGACGTCGAGAGGGCCTCGGCCTCGGTGATCAGCTTCTCCTTGGCGGCCTTGGCTGCCGAGTTGGTGCTGTCCAGCTGGGAGAAGTACGCGCGGCGGTGCCGGTCAAAGACGGTACGGGCGGCACGGAAACGCTTCCAGAGCGCATCCTCGTTGCTGCGTCCGAGCCGGACACCGCTCTTCTGCGCGGTCTTCCAGCTCTCGAACAGTTCGTTCATCCGGGCGCTGGAGGTCTTCCACTGGATCTGGGCCGGGTCGTGGCCCGCGATCTCTTCGGCCTCGGCAACGATCGCCTCACGGGCGGCCAGTTCTGCGGCGCGGACAGCGTCGTGTTCGGCCTTCTCGGTCTTTTCGAGCTCGGAGATCTGCGTGGCAAGGGTGTCCAGGCGGGCCTCGGCGGAGCGAAGGTCGCCCACCATGTTGCGTTCGGCGAGCAGCTCGCGCAGGTGGGTAACGGTCTTCTGCATGTCCGTGGCGGGGGCCTTGGAGCTCACACGCTGCTCCAGCAGGACGATCTGCGCCACGACGTCGTCGTACTTCCGGGCGAAGTAGCCCAGGGCTTCGTCATCGCTGACGCCGGGGTACTGGCCGACGGGATGTTCCTCGCCGTCGACGGTCAGGAACACGTGGCCGTCGCCCTCGACGCGGCCCCAGCGCGCGGCTTCGGCCAGCGAGGCGGCGGAGGACAGGGTGGCCGGTGCGGCCGCCGGAGCTGCCGGTGAGGGCTTTGACTTCGGCCGGGCGGCGAACGCTGCCGGTGACGGAGCCGAACGCGGCGCGGCCGGCGCTGCGGCGGACGGAGCCTCCGGTGCGGCTTCCTCGGCCGGAGCCTCCGGTGCGGCTTCCTCGGCCGGAGCCTCGGCTACCTCGGCAGCCTCGGGTGCGGCCACGGCCTCTGCCGTAGTGGCTTCCACGCCGGACTCGGGTGCCGTCTCCGGCTCCGTGCTGGTGGGAGTGTCTGTCGCCTGTGCCACGTTCTGCTCTGTGCTGTGTTCTACGAACCCAGCCTCAGTTTCGGTCTCGCTGGCAGCTGCTGCTGACACTGTTTCGTCGGATTTCTGACTGTCTGTCACCGCTAGAAGTCTTTCGCTTGGAGGGAAATACCGGGGCCGCCGCCGCAAGGGCAACGGCTGGTTACTTCAGAGAGAACGAGTCTATCGTGACTGGTTCCGCAGGGGCGCCGTCTGTGGCGTTATCACCCGGTTTTAGTCCGGCTGCCGCGATATTGGCCACCACATCCAGTCCCGAGGTCACCTTCCCCACCACCGTGTAGCCGCCGGCGGCGTCTGCCGGGATAACGGTGTCCTTGTACACAATGAAGAACTGGGTGCCGTTGCCGTAGGCATTCCCGCTCCTGGCGACGGCGATGGTTCCGGCCGGATAGTTGTTGTCCGGCGGGGTGTTCTCCAGCGGGCCCCAGGTAAAGCTCGGGTCGCTGCTGCCGTCGCCGGCCTTGGAGCCGCACTGCAGCACGCCGAACGTCTCGGCCGTGGTGAGCCGATGGCAGTTGAGCCCGGCGTAGAAATTCTGGTCCGTGAGGGACTTGAAGACGGCGGCCGCCTGGGGTGCGTTGGTGCCGTCCAGTTCCACGCCGAGCGCGCCGGCGTTGAGCCTGAGTTCGCCGGTGAGGGTCTGGCCGGCGGCCGTTTCGGGCTTCGGGATGTTCCCGGCGTTGCTGGGGGAGGCCGAGGGCGCGGCCGAGGGGGTGGTCAGCCCGGCCTGGGCGGCGGCGTATTCGTCCTCGGTGGGATTGGAGGAGAAGACCGTCAGTTGCAGCACCAGTGCAACGACGACCGCGGCCGTACCTGCGCCAATGGCCAGGATGTTGTCTCGCTTGCGGCGCGTTTCCTGGACCTTGCGCAGCTCGCGCTTCGCCTCCATTTGCTGGATGCGCCGCTTTTCTTCGCGGGCGTTCCGTGCATTGGCCACCAAAAGTCCTCCTGGGTGTAGGGCCGACACAGGGCAACGCGTGGGCGCTGTCGCGTGTTCGGGGTTAAGCTGCCGGCGGCCAGGGGCGTATCCGGCCGCATTGGAAGTTGCGGGCGCGGAACGCATAAACTGACTGCCGCACACAGTTTATGCATGACCGGCCTGTCTGCCGCCCATCTGATCCCCGTTTCGGGCGGCCCGTTACGGCCGCAACGCGGCGCAGGAGACTCCGGCCGGTTTTACCTGAGGAGAAAATCCACCATGGCACGCACCGCCTCCCTGTCCGGATTCCCCGAGTGGCTTCCCGAGGAGCGGCTGGTGGAGCTCCATGTGCTGGACACGCTGCGCCGGGTCTTCGAACTCCATGGCTTTTCCTCCATTGAAACCCGCGCGGTGGAGACGGTCGGGCAGCTGTTGCGCAAGGGCGAGATCGACAAAGAGGTCTACGGACTAAGCCGGCTCCAGGAGGACGACGGCGACGCCGCCACAGGTACTGCAACAGGCGCCGCCAAGTCACCCAAGGGCGATCCGCACGCCCTGGCGCTGCACTTCGACCTCACCGTGCCGTTCGCCCGGTACGTCGTCGAGAATGCCGGCTACCTTGCCTTCCCGTTCCGCCGCTACCAGATCCAGAAGGTCTGGCGCGGGGAGCGCCCGCAGGAAGGCCGTGCCCGCGAGTTCACCCAGGCCGACATCGACATTGTGGGCGACGGCGAGCTGCCGTTCCGTTACGACGTCGAGATTGCGCTGGTCATCGCAGAGGCCCTGAGTGCCCTGCCGATCCCGGCTTTCCTGCTCCGGATCAACAACCGCAAGCTGGCCGAGGGCTTCTACAACGGCATTGGACTCACCGACACCGCCGGCGTGCTGCGCAGCATCGACAAGCTCGAGAAGATCGGCCCGGCGAAGGTGGCCGGCCTGCTGAAGTCCGAGCTCGGAGCCACCGACGAGCAGGCCCAGTCCGCCCTCAAACTGGCCTCGATCCGCACCGGGGACACCTCGTTCGTGGAGCAGGTCCGCGCTCTCGGGGTCAGCAACGAACTCCTTGAGGAGGGCCTGACCGAACTGGAGCAGGTCATCGCCGCTGCCGTCCAGCGCGCGCCCGGCAAGGTCGTCGCTGACCTCAGCATCGCCCGCGGCCTGGACTACTACACCGGCACCGTGGTGGAAACCGTCCTGGTGGGCCACGAACAGCTCGGCTCGATCTGCTCCGGCGGGCGCTACGACGCCCTCGCCAGCAAGGGGAACCGCAAGTTCCCCGGCGTCGGACTCTCCATCGGCGTGACCCGGCTGGTCTCCCGGATCCTCAGCCAGGACCTCGCCAAGGCAACCCGGTCCGTGCCGACCGCCGTGCTGGTGGCGCTCAACAGCGATGACAGCTGGGGCGCGGCGCAGGACGTTGCCGCGGCGCTGCGCAGCCGCGGGATCGCCACCGAGGTGGCGGCCAAGGCCGAGAAGTTCGGCAAGCAGATCAAATTCGCGGACCGTCGCGGCATCCCCTTCGTCTGGTTCACCGACGACGACGGCAGGCACCAGGTCAAGGACATCCGCTCCGGCGGGCAGATCGACGCCGATCCGGCCACCTGGGCTCCGGCCCCGGAGGACCTGCACGTCCGGGTCCTCAAAACCTAAGCGGCAGCTTTCCGGCGCCCCAGCCGCCGCCGCAGCACAAGGAAGCGCCCGGCCACGCCGACGGCCAGCACTGCCGCCATGCCCAGCACCGAGGCGGGCGGCAGCGTCACGGCCAGGACCAGGCAGCCGAGGAAGCCCAGCGCGTTGAGCCAGCGCGGCGCATGCCAGGGACGCGCCGGCAAGGTGAAGGCTGCGGCGTTGGTCACCGAGTAGTAGACCAGCACGCCGAAGCTGGAGAGGCCCACCACGGTCAGCACATTGGTGGTCAGGAGCAGCACGATGACGGCGGCCGCGACGGTCAGTTCGGCCAGGAACGGCACCGTGTGCGCGCCGCCCACCCGGGCGAGCGGGGACGGCAGGTCACGTTCCCGCGCCATCGCCATCGCGGTCCGGCCCACTCCCGTGATCAATGCCAGCAGGGCGCCGAGGCACGCTGCGGCCGCGCCAGCCTGGACCAGCGGGGCGCCGGCGCTGAGCCGCGAGCTGGTGACGGCATCGAGCAGCGGCGCCGTCGAGCCGGCCAGCTGCTCCGCCGGCAGATGCCACTGCAGCAGCAGCGCCAGCCCGAGGTAAATGACGAACGCCGCGGCCAGCGCCGCGAGAATGGCCCGCGGAATGGTGCGGGTGGGGTCCTTGACCTCTTCGCCCAGCGTCGCGATCCGCGCATAACCGGCGAAGGCAAAGAACATCAGCCCGGCTGCCGGGAGCACACCCCAGCCGCCCGCCGCGGCGCCGGCGGCACCGGCTGCACCGGCTGCACCGGCGGCGACGGCGGCGGCTGGATGCGGCCCCAGAATCGTGGCGGCCGCCACGAACGCCAGGGTGGCGAGCACCACGCCCAGCAGGATCCGGGTCAGCAGGGCCGTCCGGGTGATCCCGAGCAGGTTCACGCCGGTCAGGACCACAACGACGGACACCGCCAGCGGCGTCGCGAATTCCGGCGCCACATAGTGGCCAAACGTCAGGGCCATCGCCGCGCAGGAGGCGGTCTTGCCGGTCACGAAGCCCCAGCCGGCGATGAAGCCCGGCCATTCGCCCAGCCGGTTCCGCCCGTAGACATAGGTGCCGCCGCTGGCGGGGTACCGGGCGGCCAGCTGGGCCGAGGCCACCGCATTGCAGTATGCGATCACACCGGCCAGGGCCACCGCGACGGCCAGCAGGGGACCGGCCAGGGCGGCGGCGGGCGCGAAGACCACAAAAACGCCGGCGCCCAGCATGGAGCCGAGCCCGATCGCGGTCGAATCCAAAACACCCAGGCGGCGCTGGAGCTGTCCGGGTGTGGGCCGGTCAGGGGGCGGCGTGCTCTGATGGCGGCTTGCCATGGCGGGAGGGGCCTTTCCAGCGGGTAAACTCGAACGGGATCGTTCCAGTAGCGATCCTAGTGAACATGATTTTGATTTCCCTCTGTCTTCTTCAGAAAGGCGTGCTGTGCTGCGCACACATGACCTCGGATCCCTTCGCTCCGAGCACATTGGACAAACCGTAACCCTCGCCGGCTGGGTCGGCCGGCGTCGTGACCACGGTGGTGTCGCCTTCGTTGACCTGCGCGACGCAACCGGCGTGTCCCAGGTGGTCGTCCGTGAAGAGGAAGTCTTCCACGGGCTGCGCAACGAGTACGTGCTGCAGGTTACCGGCACCGTCTCCCGGCGCCCCGAGGGCAACGAGAACCCGGCCCTGGCCACCGGCGAGATCGAGGTCATGGCCGAGCAGGTCACCATCCTCAACACCTCCGAGCCGCTGCCGTTCCAGATCGACGAGCACGTCGAAGTCGGCGAGGAAGCCCGCCTCAAGCACCGCTACCTGGACCTGCGCCGCCCCGGCCCCGCCCGCAACATGCGCCTGCGCTCGGAGGCCAACCGTGTGGCCCGCGAACTGCTCCACCAGGACGGCTACGTCGAGATCGAAACACCGACGCTGACGCGCTCGACGCCGGAAGGCGCCCGCGACTTCGTGGTCCCCGCACGCCTGGCGCCGGGTTCCTGGTACGCGCTGCCGCAGTCTCCGCAGCTGTTCAAGCAGCTCCTGCAGGTCGGCGGCTTCGAAAAGTACTACCAGATCGCCCGCTGCTATCGCGATGAGGACTTCCGCGCAGACCGCCAGCCCGAGTTCACCCAGCTCGACATCGAAGCCAGCTTCGTCGAGCAGGACGACATCATCCGCCTCGGCGAAAGCATCGTCAAGGCGCTGTGGAAGCTGATCGACGTCGAGATCCCGACCCCGATCCAGCGCATCACCTACCACGATGCGATGGCCCGCTTCGGTTCGGACAAGCCGGACCTGCGCTTCGGTCTGGAACTCACCGAGTTGACCGAGTTCTTCAAGGACACCAATTTCGGTGTCTTCAAGGCACCCTACGTCGGTGCCGTCGTGATGCCGGGCGGAGCCTCCCAGGCCCGCCGGGCACTCGATGCCTGGCAGGAATGGGCCAAGCAGCGCGGCGCGAAGGGCCTGGCCTACGTCCTGTACAAGGAAGACGGCGAGCTCGCCGGCCCCGTGGCCAAGAACCTGACCGACACCGAGCGCTCCGGACTGGCAGAGGCCGTTGGCGCCAAGCCGGGCGACTGCATCTTCTTCGCCGCCGGCGAGAAGTCACCGTCCCGTGCCCTGCTGGGCGCCGCCCGCGTGGAGATCGGCCACCGCACCGGACTCATCAACCCGAGCGACTGGGCCTTCTGCTGGGTGGTCGACGCCCCGATGTTCGAACCGGCCGCAGCGGCCGTCGCGTCCGGCGACGTCGCCGTCGGCGCCGGGCAGTGGACCGCCGTGCACCACGCGTTCACCTCGCCCAAGCCCGAGTTCATGGACAGCTTCGACAAGGATCCCGAATCCGCACTGTCCTACGCCTACGACATCGTCTGCAACGGCAACGAAATCGGCGGCGGCTCCATCCGTATCCATCAGAGCGACATCCAGGAACGGGTCTTTGAGCTGATGGGCCTGGACAAGGCGGATGCGCAGACCAAGTTCGGCTTCCTGCTCGAGGGCTTCAAGTTCGGCGCGCCTCCCCACGGCGGCATCGCGTTCGGCTGGGACCGTGTGGTCGCGCTGCTGGCCGGCGTGGAGTCCATCCGAGACGTCATCGCCTTCCCGAAGTCCGGCGGTGGCTTCGACCCGCTGACCCAGGCTCCTGCCCCGATCACGGCGCAGCAGCGCAAGGAAGCCGGCGTGGACTTCAAGCCCGAAGCCAAGAAGGCTGACGGCACCAAGTAGCCTGATGTGGTCATCAGTGAAGGCTCCCCGGGCAACCGGGGAGCCTTTGCTGTTGTTGCTGCTGTACAGGAAATCCTGCGGGAAGGCTCGACGGTGTAACGGCCGGAAAGGGCCCGACGGAAACGAAGCCGCGGCAGGACTATTCCTCCCTGGCGGGCCGGCGAGCGAGGAGGACTGCCTGCGGCGTCTTTTCATGCGTACGGGCATGGCGTGTCATCTGAGCGATCACGTTGAAGCCGGCGCCGGTCAGGTGTCGGGCGATGACCTCTGGTGTGAAGAGATGGGCCTCCATCGAGACGTCGTGCCCATAGGCGTGTGTGAGATGGCGGTAGCCCTCGCCGACCTGGAAGCTGAGCAATGCGTGGCCCCCGGGCGCCAGGACGCGGAAAAACTCGGCGAAAATCCGGGGGAGATCCCCGGTCGGCGAATGGATAATCGAGTACCAGGCCAAGACTCCGCCCAGCTGCATGTCCGCATACGGAAGTTCTGATAGTTCGGCGACCTCAAAGCTGAGCTCCGGCGAGGTTCTGCGGGCCACGGCAATCATTCCAGCGGACAAGTCAATCCCCGAAGCAGCCACTCCCATTGACGCCAGCAACCGGGTCATGCGACCCGTTCCGCAGCCGGCATCGACCACCGGACGGGCAATTCCCTCGGTCAAATGTTCGACGAACGCTTCGATCATGCCGTGGTCCGCCGGTGCCTCGAAGCCGGCGTCGGGCAACAGAGTCGCGTAGCTTTCCGCCACCGTGTCATACGTTGACCGGACGCTGTCAAGACGACTATCAGCATTCATCTGGACAGGCTAATGGCTTCCTTGGTTAGTCGGGTGCGTACGCGCCGACCGCGCCGGCCAGCGGCCCGGACAGCCATTCCTCAACTTCCTGCTTCGACCGCAGCCGCACAACGATGAGGTTCGGGTACTCAAGGAGGGCGCCGGGGACTGCCGCCTGGTACGTCCGTCTGGTTCTGATGGCCCAGCGCACGATGTGCTCACGATCGGTGAGAACTGTCCATAGCGGCGCTTCGCGGTTGCCGTTCCACAACTCTTCCCTGCTCCGCCGTCGGCGGATGGTGCGCCCGAGGAGGCGGGGGAGCGTGACGCGAATAAAGGGAAGGTCCAGCCAGACCAGCAAATCTGCGCTCTCGGAGAGCAGGGGACGCGCGGCGTCGTACTGCCACTCGGTGGTCCACGCGTCGGTCCTGATCAGCGAGCGGACGTCGGCGAGAAACTCAGGCAGTGGCGTCCATGCCGGTCCATGGAAGAGCGCGTCGATCTCTGTTTGCGGACCTTGCGTGATGGCAGCAATCCGCCCGGCGAGCGTTGTTTTGCCCACTCCCGATACCCCGGCCACGAGCACCCGCTTCGGAGGATGGGGAATAGAGCCGTTGTGAGAACGCATGGAGAGAGCTTAGGCAGATTGACTGACACCGGAGCACTCGGTGCGGGGAAGGACGGGCGCTGCAATCGTGTCGCGACTGCGATGGTACATGGCTGAGTGGTCGAGGAAGTCCGTTCATCCGGTAGCGGCAACGCGCCCATCGGTGAATTCGGCCAGTTCTTCCAGCCGGGACATGAGGGTTCCAGAGACATCCTGGTGCTCAAAGGCCTCGCGCTGGAACGCCGCAGGCTCTGCCTTTTTGTCAGAGCCATCTGAGATCCTGTAAGTGTGGATAGCAGGACAGCATGGAGTGCCGAAAGCAGGCAGGCCTGGGAGGCCGTGGCCGCGTCGGTTGCTGCGCTGGCTGTTTTCGCCGGCGCCGGTCCGGAGCGCTCTGATCTTCCCGGAGCCGATGCGTTGCGGGTCGCCGAGTCTGGTCCGGCCTGGGCTGATCCGTTGCGGGAGCTGGCGGGTGCCTGCCTGGATGGTCTCGCGGAGATGGCGCGGCTGGACGCCCGGTCCGCGGCGTTGAAGGTGCGGCTGACCGCGGACTATGTGGAGGCGACCCGGGCCCTGGCGTCCCCAACGGCGTCCCCGCAGGACCGCACCGTCCAGGAGATGGCCCTGGTGGCTGAGGTTGCGTGTGTCCTGACGGTCAGCGAACGGAGCGCCGAAGCGCTGCTCTGCGAGTCTCAGGCCCTGACCACTACGCTGCCGCTGACCCTGGCGGCCCTGCAGGCCGGGACGATCTCCTGGGCCCACGCCCGGATCATCGTGGACGAAACCACGAACCTGGACCCTGACGGGGCGGCGGCACTGGAGGCGCACTTCCTGGACCCCGACGCGCCCAACCCGGCCCGCGGGTGCCCGGCCGGGGACCTCGTCCCGGGACGGTTCCGCACCAAGGCACGTGTGTGGCGCGAACGCCACCACCCGGTCAGCATCGAGACACGCCACACCAAGTGTGCCGCGGACCGGCGGATCGAGTACGTCCCGGACCGGGACGGCATGGCCTGGCTCAACACCTACCTCCCGGCCGGCACCGCCGCGGGGATCTGGGAGCGGACCACCGCCGCCGCCCGCGCCCTTCAGGGCCCGGACGAGGCCAGGACCCTCACCCAGCTCCGCGCGGATGTGGCCGCCACCTGGCTCCTCACCAGTGGGACCGGCACTGATGGAGAGGGCGTGTGCGGGGGTGTGCCGTCGCCGCGGGCGCAGGTCCTGATCACCGTCCCGGTCCTGTCCCTGCTGGGCGCCGGGGAGGAACCGGCGGTCCTGGACGGGCACGGGCCGATCCCGCCGTCCATGGCCCGCCGACTGGTCGCCGAGGGAGCGGATTCGTTCTACCGGGTCCTGACAGACCCCCGCGACGGGGCCCCGCTGGAAATCGGCCGGACCAGCTACCGCCTCACCAAGGCTATGCGCCAGTGGCTGCACCTGCGCGACGGCCGATGTCCCTTCCCGGGCTGCAGCAACCACTCGTTGGACAACGACGCAGACCACCTCCTGGCCTGGGCCGACGGAGGCACCACCGGGATCTCCAACCTCGGACAGCCGTGCCCGAAACACCACCGGCTCAAACACGGCTCGGCCTGGACACCGGCCGGGGCCAGCAAAGACAAACCGCCCGGGTGGACCTCCCCGTCCGGGCGGCACTATCCCAGCGAACAGCAGGACTGGGAACCACCCGACTGGCTAGCCGACATCCCGGCCAGGGACACACTCCCGGACCCAGGCCTGTCCGCGGACGAAAAGCCGGGCCACGGACTGCCCGCGGACGAGCCGCCCACCGGGTATCCCGGCTTGGACCCGGGCTGGGATCCCGAACTCGATCTGCCTCCGGACCCCGGCCGGGATCCCAACCTGGAACTGCCCCCGGACCCCTTCCCGGACTGGCATCAATCCGCCGCCGGTCACGACTTCCCTGCCGCGGACTGGGAGGGCCCGGGCTGGCCAGCGCCCCTCGAGAACCCTTTTCCGGAAGGCTTTCTGCTCCAAGATGTCTAATCACTGCGAAGAAGCATCCGGCGCGCCCCGGGCCTGGCGCGTTGCCTGCAAGAATGGGCGCATGCCCCTCCTGAACTATCCGATCCGACGGCTTGCAGAGGATCCCGCCAACGTCCTGGACCGCCGGCAGTGGCCAGCAGCACTGCCGCCCGTCGCCCAAGTCCTGGATCAGGGACTCGATCTGACGGCCGCGACCATCCTGGTCGGTGAAAACGGGTCAGGAAAATCAACCCTCGTGGAGGCCATCGCACTGGCGTACGGGTTGTCTCCCGAAGGCGGGTCAACCGGTGCGCGGCACACCACCCGGTCTACGGAGTCCGTGCTCGCCGATCACCTGCAGCTAGTCCGGAACGCCGGCGCCACCAGACGGGGCTACTTTCTTCGGGCGGAAACCATGCATGGTTTCTTCACCTACCTCGAAAAGAACCCGAGCACTTCCGGTCCCGACATTTCATTCCACAACATGTCCCACGGCGAGTCGTTCTTGGAGCTGGCGGTCGACCGGTTCCGGGGGTCAGGGCTGTGGGTGCTCGATGAGCCCGAATCTGCATTGTCCTTCACCGGATGCCTCACCCTTCTGGCTGTCCTGAAAGACCTTCTGCAGGCCGGAAATTCCCAGGTCATTCTGTCCACCCACTCACCGGTGCTCGCAGCCCTTCCTGGTGCGCAGATTCTGGAAGTAGGGCCCTGGGGCCTACGGCCAAGGGCCTGGGCGGAACTGGATCTGGTCACGAACTGGCGCTCGTTCATGGACTCGCCGGAGCGGTATCTCAAGCACATTTAGTCATAGAGGTCCGGGCAGGATACGGACGTCCACGTGCTGCGATAGATAACGGACGACGGCGGTTCTGTCTCGGGATTACTTGGTGGGTTCGGTTCCCTTCCCGACAGGGGACAGGGGACAGGGGACAGGGGACAGGGGACAGCGGCCTTTCAGCACTGGGAGCCCTGACCGCTGCCGGAGAACAATCGGAGGCAATAGGCGCAGGCGCGCCCTGTCGGCCAGATTGCCGGACCAGCCGTCGACGGCCACATTTCACGGAGGCATCTCATGAAAGTTCTTATTGCGGAGTCTGTAGCGATGATGGCCATCGGTGACGGTGTCCTCGGAGTGTTGTTTCCGGTGCAGCACTCGACCCGGTGGGAGTCGGGCCCGGAGCCGTGGCGTAAGTGCATGCGTATGTGGGCTGATCATCCCGGATTAACGCGAGCCGTGAGTCTTCTGCAGATCGTTGGGGGCGTCGTTTTGGCGTCTCGCCTTCGTTCAACCCCGGAGAAATAGTCAGCCCAGCCTTTAGGCGGTGGTTTCCTCCCCGCCCAACGGCTGCGGGCTCTTCGGAGTGTCCTGACATGCGGGGAGTACACTCGCTTGATCCATTTGATCCATTTGATCGAGCAATCGGCGTGCTGATGGTGCCCAGGATGCAAACAGTGCTGTTGGCCTGCCTCTTACCGTGGGCTGCGCCGTCGCCGGACAGGCGTCCTGATCTGTTTGCATGGGGAAAGAAATTATGGAATAGGGCTCAAACACGTACTACGACTGGCTGTTCAAAAACGCCCACGTCGTCTTCGCCGCCCAGTCGCTGATGTCGCAGTTCCTTGCCACCTTCGAGGAGTTCCCACCGCGCCAGCGTGCCGCGAGCTTCGGCATCGACCAGGCCGTGGAGAGACTCCCGCGCCGACAGCTACTGCCTGCGCTACCGGCCCGCAGGCCGCCGCCCGCAGGCCGCGGCCCGCAGATGATCGACACCGGGATGAGCCACATCGGGTTCCGCTGCGCCGCCCCGCTCACTGTCCCGCCCGCCGCACCGCCCGCCGCACCGCCCGCCAGGAACTAGCCGTTCCTACGCCGGCGGGTCCGTGACCTGGATCCGGACCGCGCACAGGTCCGCGGCGGCCTTCTTCAGGACCGCGGCGCGCGGGTCCGGGACGTCCAGAAACGCGAGCTTCGGCCGTGCGGCGTACTGTTTCAGCACCGGTTCGGCGAGGACCTGTTCGGCCAGGGTCCGGTCGCCGCCGGGCGCCAGGTACTCGATCCGGTGATCCGCGAAGATCCGGGCGGCATGGTCCGCCACAGCCTCCACCAGGGCATCGGCCTGGTTCGCCCGCCGCCGGGCAAACCGCTGCTGGGACCAGCCTCCGGCAGCCGTCCGTGACTGGACATGCCGCGTGCCGGTCTTGGACGCGAGCACCGCCCCGCCGCTGACCACCGCCACGGAATAACCTCCGCGCCGGACCAGCACGGCCCCGATACTCCGCGGCTGGGACGCGAGGGAAGCGAGGCGGGCGACGGCGTCGCTACCGCGCCCGGGACGACCGTCCACCGGCCACGGCGGTTGCAGCAGGGCCACGGCCCCGTCCCCGGCGCTCAGCTGCAGCCCGCCGTCGAGTTCCTCCTCAGCCAGGGGGCCGTGGCTCGCGGCGAAGCGCTCCACCCAGCCCGGCAGCCGGGCGCCGGAGACGAACGCCACACGGGTCTCGGGGGTTGTCATGGCGCGGGTCTCCGTTGTGAGGGTGTCGGGGCGGGCGGGAACTAGAAGTAGCCTATCTATGTGGATGATCTCTTTGGCGCAGGACGGGACAGCGGCGGCGCTATCGAGGATGACGGCGACGCCGAGGAACCGGGGGAGGGCCGCGCCTCCTCGCCGCGCAGCCCGCTCGCGGTCCGGATGCGGCCGCGGACGCTCGATGACGTGGTGGGCCAGCAGCACCTCCTCGGACAGGGCTCGCCGCTGCGCCAGCTCGCCGCCGGCACGGACGCCACCGGCCCCGCGGGTCCCAGTTCGCTGATTCTCTGGGGGCCTCCCGGCACCGGCAAAACCACGCTCGCGCACGTGATCGCCAAGGGCCCCGGCCGGAAATTCGTCGAGCTCTCCGCCATCACCGCCGGCGTCAAGGATGTCCGCCGCGTCATGGACGAAGCCCTCACCGCCCGCGACCTCTTCAAGACCACCACCGTGCTGTTCCTGGACGAGATCCACCGCTTCAACAAGGCCCAGCAGGACGCGCTGCTGCCCGGCGTCGAGAACCGCTGGGTGGTCCTGGTCGCCGCGACCACCGAAAACCCCTCCTTCTCCGTTGTCTCCCCGCTGCTTTCCCGGTCCCTGCTGCTGACCCTCAAACCGCTCACCGACGCCGACGTCGAGGCCCTGCTGCTGCGGGCCGCCGCTGACGCCCGCGGGCTCGGCGGCAAAGTCCAGCTCAGCGACGAGGCCCTGGCGCACCTGGTCCGGCTCTCCGGAGGGGACGCCCGCCGCGCACTGACCGCGCTCGAAGCGGCGGCCGGCGTCGCCTTCGGCGACGTCGACAACCCCGACACAGCCGGAGCAGGCGCAGTCGTGGCCGGCGCAGCTCCCGCCGCGGCCGGGGAAGCTCCGGTGAAGATCGAACTCAAGCACACGGAACGTGCCCTCGATGTCGCGTCCGTGCGCTACGACCGTGCCGGCGACCAGCACTACGACGTCGCCAGCGCCTTCATCAAATCCATCCGGGGATCCGACGTCGACGCCGCCCTGCACTATCTGGCACGGATGCTGGAGGCCGGGGAGGACCCGAAGTTCGTGGCCCGCCGCATCGTCATCTCAGCAGCCGAGGACATCGGAATGGCAGACCCCACGGCGCTGCAGACCGCCGTCGCCGCAGCCCAGGCCGTCCAGCTGATTGGCATGCCCGAGGGCCGCATCATCCTGGCCGAGGCCGTGGTCCACCTCGCCACCGCACCTAAATCCAACGCCGCTTACCTGGGGATCAACCAGGCGATCGCCGACGTCCGCGCCGGGCTTGGCAACGGCATTCCCGCCCACCTGCGCGATGCCCATTACCCGGGGTCCAAGCAACTGGGCCACGGGAAAGGCTACAAATACGCCCATGACGCGCCCCACTCTGTGGCCACCCAGCAGTACCCGCCGGACGACCTCGTGGGGCGCAACTACTACGAGCCGACCGCCAACGGCGCCGAACGGGACATCTCCACCCGGCTGGAACGGCTGCGCCGGATCATCCGGGGCAAGTGAGCCGCGGGTCCGGAAACTGCCCGTTGACTTACGGTCCTTGAGATCTAACGTGGAGTTATGTCAGCAAGGACCTGCTGAACGTGCGTGCCTGGTCGGGGACAGCAGCACATAGTGCCGGCTCTTCGCCTCCCGGACCTCAGGCTGGCGGCCGGCACATCAAGAGTCTGTCTCTATGCAACGCTTCGTCGCCCCAGTTGCAAGGTCGTGCCCCATGCCTGTCAATTTCGTCACAGCCCTGGCCGTTAAGTCCTTTGATCTCCGGACAGGAAACGGTGCCCTGACAACGCCGAATTCGATCTCGTCACAGTGAACGACTACTCGGTGGCGCGGCTGATCCTGGGCCCGGGCTGGCGGTGGTCCCAGTCCATCAGAGCCTTCGAGCAGACCGAGCTCTGCGAACACCACCATCTCGGGTTCTGCATCTCCGGGGTGATGGAAGTGGAATCCCCGGAAGGGTTGCGCTCCACCATCCGCGCCAACGATACCTTCGCGATTCCGCCCGGCCACGACGAATGGGTTGCGGGACCCGACCCGTTCGTGGCGGTCGAATTCCTCGGGGCGGCATCCTTCGGGCGGCGCAGCGGGCGGGGGGTGCATGCCAGGACCTGACGGCCCGCCGCCCCCGACATGGTAAGGTTGTTCGTTGTCTGGCAAGGCGCGGACGCACAATCCACTGATTTCAGCATCACACGCTGTTGCGTTGATGTGAAGGTGGGTTTGCCCTGTGCCCAGTAGCAAAAGGCAGCGGTTGGCCGATGCTCTCCATTATGGAGGCCAGTAACACTGACACACCGCAGATATTGGAAGGACACAAGTGGCTAACAACACTCGTGCTCGCCGAACCGCACGCCTTTCGCGTGCCCTCGGCATTGCTCTGACCCCCAAGGCCGCCAAGTACATGGAGCGCCGCCCGTACGGCCCCGGTGAGCATGGCCGTGCCCGCAAGAAGCAGGACTCCGACTACGCCGTACGTCTGCGCGAAAAGCAGCGTCTGCGCGCCCAGTACGGCATCCGCGAAGCCCAGATGACCCGTGCATTCGAAGAAGCACGCCGCACCAAGGGCCTGACCGGTGAAAACCTGATCGAACTGCTCGAGATGCGTCTCGACGCCCTCGTGCTGCGTGCCGGCTTCGCCCGCACCATCGCCTCTGCCCGCCAGCTGGTTGTCCACCGCCACATCCTGGTCGACGGCATCCGCGTTGACCGCCCGTCGTTCCGCGTCGCTGAGGGCCAGCTGGTCCACGTTCACAGCCGCAGCGAATCGATGGCTCCGTTCCAGGTCGCAGCAGCCGGCGCACACCGCGACGTCCTGCCGATGGTTCCGGCCTACCTGGACGTCAAGCTTGACGCCCTGCAGGCACGCCTGGTCCGTCGCCCCAAGCGCTCCGAGGTCCCCGTGACCTGCGAAGAGCAGCTCGTCGTGGAATTCTACGCACGCTAGATCCAACGCGACACCTTACAAAGAAGCCCGTGGCACGCGCCGCGGGCTTCTTTGTATGTAAGGTACTTGGGGGAGTTCTGCGGTTGCCGGCTGTGTCAGCCGGAGGAGCCCGCAGGGAAACGACGCAACAAGGAGATGAACGACTATGACTGGTGGCGATATTGCCGGCCTGATCGCGGCCGGAGTGTTTGCACTGCTGGTCCTGCTGCTCGCCGTGCCGATTTTGAAGCTCGGGGGAGTGTTCGACGAAGTCCGGACCTCGATCCGTTCCCTCAGCGACGGCGCGACCCCGCTCATGGACGAAGTCACGGCGACCGTCTCCACCACCAACGAGCAGCTGAAGAAGGTCGACGGGATCGCGAACAACGTCTCCGACGCGTCGGCCAACATCTCGGCGCTGTCCTCGCTGGTGGCCGCCACGGTGGGTTCGCCCCTGATTAAGGTCGCCTCCTTCAGCTACGGCGTCCGTTCGGCCTTCACCGCCCGTAAAAAGCCCGCCACCGGCCGCCGCAGCCGCTGATCCCCGCTGGAGAACCTGACATGAACAGAATCATCTGGATGGGAATCGGCGTCGCCATCGGCGTCATCGCGTTCCGCAAGATCACCGAGGCGCAGTCCAACCTGGGCCCGGAGGGCCTCAACCGGGCCGCCGGGCGGTTCGCCGACGGCCTGTACGACTTCGCCGACTCCGTCCGCGAAGGCATGAACGAGCGCGAGACGGAACTCCGAGGGGCTTTGGGCATTGATGCCGGCCTGGAAAAGGCCATCGGCCGCGGCAGTGCCGGCCGGGATGCAGTCCGGCGCTAGCCGGGAGAGAATTGAAAGACGGCGGCACCTGCTTCAGGGCCGCCGGCACGGCCGATGGCCGGGACCACACCGTTCCCGTGGACCACACGCGCAACCGCAGACGCAACAACAGACGCAGTGAATATTGAAGGGTACGTAATCAGCTCATGAAGTCGCAGGAGATCACTAAGCGCTGGATCGACTTTTTTGTCAGCAAGGGCCACACCGCGGTTCCCTCCGCTTCCCTGGTCTCCAGCGACCCTTCCCTGCTGTTCACGGTGGCCGGTATGGTCCCGTTCATCCCTTACCTGACCGCCCGGGAGGAAGCCCCCTACAAGCGCGCCACCAGCGTGCAGAAGTGCATCCGGACCGGCGACATCGAGGAAGTCGGCAAGACCGCACGCCACGGCACCTTCTTCCAGATGTGCGGCAACTTCTCGTTCGGCGATTACTTCAAGGAAGACGCCATCAAGTTCGCGTGGGAACTGCTCACCACGAACGTTGACGACGGCGGCTACGGCCTGCCGCCCGAGCGTCTCTGGGTCACCGTCTACGAAGAGGACGACGAGGCCGAGCAGCTCTGGCTCAAGAACACGGGGATGCCGTCCGAACGGATCCAGCGGATGGGCAAGGCGGACAACTACTGGTCCACCGGACAGCCGGGCCCGGCCGGCCCCTGCTCCGAGATCTACTACGACCGAGGCCCCGCCTACGGCGTCGAGGGCGGTCCGATCGCGGACGAGAACCGCTACGTGGAAATCTGGAACCTCGTGTTCATGCAGTACCAGATCGACAACGTGCGCTCGAAGGTGGACTTCGACATCACCGGCGAACTGCCCAAGAAGAACATCGACACCGGCCTTGGCATGGAACGTCTCGCGATGATCCTCCAGGACGTCGAGAACATGTACGAGACCGACCAGCTCCGCCCCGTCATCGACCGGGCCGCGGTGCTCTCCGGCCGGGAGTACACCTCGGCCGAGTCCGCCGAGGACCCGCACCACACCGACGACGTCCGGATGCGCGTTGTCGCCGACCACATCCGTTCCTCCCTGATGCTGATCGCCGACGGCGTCACCCCCTCCAACGAAGGCCGCGGCTACGTGCTGCGCCGCCTGATCCGCCGCGCCGTGCGCTCCATGCGCCTGCTCGGCGTCGAAAGGGCCTGCCTGCCGGAACTGCTGCCCGCCTCCCGCGACGCCATGAAGGGCGTCTACCCGATCGTGGAGACCGACTTCGACCGGATCAGCCGGATCGCCTACGCCGAGGAGAAGGCGTTCCTGCGCACCATCGCCTCCGGCACGGCCCGCCTTGAGGACGCAGTCAAGGAGTCCCAGGCCGCCGGCCGGGCGCTCTCCGGCGCCGACGCCTTTGCCCTGCACGACACCTACGGCTTCCCGATCGACCTCACCCTCGAAATGGCGGAAGAGGCCGGACTGAAGGTCGACGAGCCCGAATTCCGCAAGCTCATGCTCGAACAGCGCCAGCGCGCCCAGGCCGATGCCAAGGGCAAGAAGGGCTCCCACGCTGATCTCAGCGCCTTCCAGGAGCTGCTGTCCGCCGGGGAAACCGTCTTCACCGGCTACACCGAGCTCAGGGGCGAGTCCAAGGTCCGCGGCATCCTCGCCGCCGGGCGCAAGGTCTCCCAGGCCTCCACAGGCGACGAAATCGAGCTCGTCCTGGCCGAGACCCCGTTCTACGCCGAGGCCGGCGGCCAGGCCGCGGACACCGGACTGATCACCGGCGACGGCTTCATCGTCGAGGTCCTGGACGTCCAGCGCCCCATCAAGGGCTTGAGCGTGCACAAGGCAATCGTCCGGGAGGGCGAAATCGGCGCAGACTCACTCGTCCAGGCAGCCGTGGACCGGGAACGCCGGCACGCCGCCGAGCAGGCCCACACCGGCACCCACATCGTGCACGCGGCCCTGCACCAGATCCTCGGCCCGGAAGCGCTGCAGCGCGGCTCCTTCAACAAGGCCGGCTACCTGCGCTTCGACTTCGCCTGGGGTGAGGGCCTGAGCCCGGCCACCCGCTCAGAAATCGAAGAAGTCTCCAACATCGCCATCCGCAACAACTACCGGGTGGAGACCAGGATCATGGGCCTCGCCGAGGCCAAGGAACTCGGCGCTATGGCACTCTTCGGCGAGAACTACGGCAACGAAGTCCGCGTTGTGGAGATCGACGGCGCCTGGTCCCGCGAGCTTTGCGGCGGCACGCACGTCGGGAACACCTCGCTGATCGGCAGCCTCTCGCTGCTCGGGGAACAGTCCGTCGGGTCGGGAAACCGCCGCGTCGAGGCGTTCGTCGGTATGGACGCCTTCCGGCACCTCGCCGCCGAACGCGCCCTTGTCACCGAACTTACCGATTTACTCAAGGTTCCTTCCAGTCTCCTCGCGGACCGGATCGCCACCACGCTCACCAAACTCAAAACTGCCGAGAAGGAACTCGAGCGCCTGCGCAAGGAGCAGCTGACGGCCGCAGCCGCGCAGCTTGTGGGCACCGCCAAGGACGCCGCCGGCGTCAAGGTGATCGCGCACGACGCCGGCCAGGTCAGCGGCGCGGATGACCTCCGCGGCCTGGCACTGGACCTGCGGACGCGGCTCGGTTCCGAGCCGGCCGCCGTCGCAGTCGCCGGTGTCAGCAATGACCGTCCCGTGATCCTGATCGCCACCAACGAAGCTGGCCGTTCAGCCGGTGTCAAGGCAGGTGCCCTGGTGCGCCTCGCCGCCGGTATCCTCGGCGGCGGCGGTGGCGGCAAGGACGACGTCGCCCAGGGCGGCGGGACGGACGCCACCAAGGTCGGCGCGGCACTCGCTGCCGTCGTGGACGCCATCACCCGGCGATAATGGACAACCCATGAACGTAGCTGTGGAGCCCGGCGGCTACCCCCAGGGCGTCAAGCTCGGGGTAGACGTCGGCACTGTCAGGGTCGGCGTGGCGCTCTGCGACCGTGACGGCATCCTGGCCACCCCCCTGCGCACCCTGGAACGGAACGCGAAGAAGAACACCGACGTGCGGATCCTCGCGGCCCTGGCCGTGGACCTCGGCGTCGTGGAGATTTTTGTCGGCCTGCCGCGCACGATGAAGGGCGAGGAACATGCCTCGGCCCGGATGGCAACGGACTATGCGAAACTACTCGCGGGTAAACTGGAGGAGTGCGGGTCCGATGTTCCGGTCCGGATGGTCGACGAGCGCCTGAGTACCGTGTCGGCCCACCGGAGCCTGCACGAGGCTGGCATGAGCAGCCGACATCATCGTAAAGTAGTTGATCAGGTTGCAGCGGCAGGTATCCTGCAACATGCACTTGATATACAGAAGGCCAGGGGAACGGAAGTCGGAGTCCGCGTTTACGCGGAGTCCACGCCGGGGCCAACCGGGGACGGCGCTCAGGCCGGGCCGGCAGTGGACACGTATTCTGCGCAACGCATTCTGCCCGAAATGGAAGGCTACAGTGAGCCCGGTCAACAGTGACGACGCCTCCGGTGAAGTTTTCGGCCGCGCCGGCCAGCCGCTGACCCGTAAAGAGCTCAGGGCCCAACAGCAGGTCCAGGGGGCCGAGGGTGAGGACGTTATCCCGCCGCGGGTTGTCGAGACCGGCGAGGACGCCCCGCCTGCCGACGCCCCGCCTGCCGACGCCCCGCCTGCCGACGCGCCGGACCAGCCCGCGGCAGCCCCCACCGTGCATGACGATCCCGTGCACGTCGATCCCGTGCACGGGTACGCCGGTGGTGGTGCCCGTGAGGACGTCTTCCACAGCCTGGACGACGTTCTGGACCACGACCCCCCACATGACGCCCAGGCTCACGAAGGCCACGCCGTCCATCCTGACAGCGACGCCCGCTATGTTTACCACGAAGCGGACAGCCGCCCTGCCGAAGACCACGAGGAAGAGGGCCATGTTGTATTGGCCGGAGGTGCCGCTATCCCCACGCCCAAAGGCCCGTCCCAGAAGGTCCGCCGACGCCGTCGCCGCTTCCTTGCGCTGCTCCTGACCCTGTCGGTTTTTGTTGTTGCAATCGTTGTCGGCGCGCAGTTCCTCAAACCCCTCCTCGGCGGGGATGCGGCGTCAGACTACCCGGGTCCCGGAACCGGCGAGGTCAGCATCACCGTGCCCCCGGGCGCCGGGCCGAAGTCCGTGGCGACCGAGCTCCAGGACAAGAACGTGGTGGCGGACGCCGACTCGTTCCTGCGGGAATTCCTGGCCTCCGGTGGGGCGTTGGCGCCCGGAGACTTCACCATGCGCAACGAAATGAAGAACTCCGACGCCGTGGCCGTGCTGCTGAACAAGGACCAGGGCAAGGTCATGTACTTCGCGCTCAGCGCCGGACTCAGGATCGGCGAATCGCTCCAGGCCATCTCCCAGGGCACCGGAGTACCTGTTGCGCAACTCAAGGAGCTCAGTGACTCGCCCACCCAGTTCGGCGCTCCTGCCAAGGCTGCGAACCTCGAAGGCTTCCTGGCGCCCGGCGAGTACCGCTTCCCGCTCGGCACCCCGGCCAAGGACGTGCTGCAAAAGCTGGTGACGACCACCCTGGACGAGCTCACCTCCCAGGGCGTCACCGATCCCGCGAGGCAGTACGACGTCATCACAGTCGCTAGCATCGTGCAGGCCGAGGGCGGCCAGGCGGAGTACGGCGATGTGGCGGGCGCGATCTACAACCGCCTCAAGCCGGACAACCTCGAGACCAACGGGCTGATCCAGTCCGACGCCACGGTGACCTACGGGCTCGGCATCAAGAGCTTCCACATCGACGAGGCCCAGAAAGCCGACAAGTCCAACCTGTACAACACCTACGCCAACCAGGGCCTTCCGGTCGGGCCGATTGGCTCGCCGGGCAAGACGGCGATTGATGCGGCCGCCAAGCCCAAGACAAACGACTACCTGTACTGGGTGACGATAAACCTGGACACCAAGGAGACGTTGTTTTCCAAGACGCTGGCGGAGCACAACGTCTACGTGGACCAGTACAACTCGTGGTGCGAGGCCAACCCCGGCCGCTGCGTATGACGCTCCGGGCCGCCGTGCTCGGGCACCCGATCAGCCACTCAAAGTCACCGGCGCTGCACCGGGCCGCCTATGCCCACCTCGGTGTGGCGCTGGACTATTCGGCCGTCGATGTAACCGAGGACGCGCTGCCGGCCTTCATGGCCCGGGTCCGGGAGGACGTGCGGGCGGGGGAGAGCTGGCGCGGGCTGTCGGTCACCATGCCGCTGAAGTCCGGCATGGTCCGCGAGGTGGATGAGGTGCGTGGCGTGGCCCGCGACCTCGGGGTCATCAACACGGTCGCGTTCGAGCGCCCCGCCCCGGGAGACACCGCCGGCGCCACGCGCCTGATCGGCTACAACACCGACGTCGCCGGAATCGTCAACGCGCTCCGCCATGCGGGGGCCGCGTCTGCGCCCACCGCCGTCGTGCTGGGCGGCGGCGGCACCTCGGCCGCGGCGATCGCGGCGCTGAAGGAACTGGGCGCGCCGGACGCTGACATCTTCGTCCGCGACGTCACCCGCGCCGCGGAGGCACGGGCCGCCGCCGCAGCCCTCGGCCTTCCCATCCGCGTCCTTCCCCTGGCCGGAGCGGCTGCCGCCGTCGCCGGGGCCGACGTCGTCATCTCCACGCTGCCGCCCCGCGCCGCGGACCCGCTCGCGGGGGACCTTGTGGAGCTGTTCGCGCAACGCGCGGCCCGGCCATCCCGAAAAACCGCAGCGCCCCGGCCCGGCGTGTTGCTGGACGTCGCCTACGACCCCTGGCCCAGCCGGATCGCCTCCGCCTGGCAGGAGGCCGGCGGCACCGTGATCCCCGGTCTGGAGATGCTCATCTACCAGGCCGTGGAGCAGGTCCGCCATTTCACCGGCCTTGGTGACGCCGTACCGGCCGAAGTCATAGATGTGATGTGTGACGCAGTCGGGGCACCCCGACGGGTGTTCTAACCGCCTTACATGGCAGGATGGATTTTATGTTGCGTTGGTTGACTGCCGGAGAATCCCATGGCCCGGCACTGGTCGGAATTATTGAAGGCGTGCCCGCCGGTGTGGAACTCACCAGCGCCCGGATCGCCGATTCGCTGGCCCGCCGCCGGCTCGGCTATGGCCGCGGAGCGCGGATGAAGTTTGAGCAGGACGTGGTCACGATCCTCGGCGGCGTCCGCCACGGCATCACCCAGGGGGGCCCCGTCGCCATCCAGGTCGGCAACACCGAATGGCCCAAGTGGGAGCAGATCATGTCTGCCGATCCCGTGGACCCGGAGATCCTCGCCGACCAGGCCCGCAATGCCCCGCTGACCCGCCCCCGGCCCGGCCACGCGGACTTCACCGGCATGCAGAAATACGGCTTCGACGAGGCCCGGCCCGTGCTGGAGCGCGCCAGCGCCCGCGAAACAGCCACCCGTGTGGCCCTGGGCACCGTCGCCTCCGCGTTCCTCAAACAGCTCGGCATCGAACTCGTCTCGCACACAGTGTCGATCGCCAGCACCGCCGTCCCGGAAGGCCGGCCGCTGCCGGTCCCGGACAACGTCCTGGCCCTCGACGCTGACCCGCTGCGCTGCTTCGACCGCGAAACCTCCGACGCCATGGTCGCCGAGGTCGACATCGCGCACAAGGAAGGCGAAACCCTCGGCGGTGTCGTCGAGGTCCTCGCCTACGGACTCCCGCCGGGACTGGGCAGCTACGTCCACTGGGACCGGCGCCTCGATTCACGGCTGGCGGCTGCCCTGATGGGCATCCAGGCCATCAAGGGCGTCGAGGTCGGCGACGGCTTCCTCACCGCGTCCCGCCGCGGCTCGGCCGCCCACGACGAGATCGTCAAAGACGCCGACGGCAGGATCATCCGCACATCCAACCGGGCCGGCGGCATCGAAGGCGGCATGAGCATCGGCGACGTGCTCCGCGTCCGCGCCGCGATGAAGCCCATCGCCACCGTGCCGCGCGCCCTCAAGACCGTCGACGTCAGCACCGGAGAGGCCGCCAAGGCCCACCACCAGCGCTCCGACGTCTGTGCGGTCCCCGCGGCCGGCGTCGTCGCAGAAGCCATGGTGGCGCTCGTCCTGGCCGAGGCGGTCACGGAAAAGTTCGGCGGCGATTCCGTGCAGGAAACCGCACGCAACATCAAGGGTTATCTGGACAACATTCCGGCGTCCCTGGACTCGATCGGGCACTAGTGCCGGCCGAAACACCGGCAGCCCCGGCCGGGACGGCGGCCCGGCCCATCGCATTGATCGGGCCGATGGCGGTCGGTAAATCGGCCGTCGGACACCAGCTTGCCCAGCAGCTCGGAGCCCCGTTCGTGGACACCGACGTTATGGTGGCGGCCACCCACGGATCCATCGCGGAGATCTTCGCCAGCCGCGGTGAGCACGCCTTCCGTGAGCTTGAAGCCAGGGCTGTCGCACGGGCCATCGAGGACGGGCGGGGCAGCAATACGGTCATCTCACTGGGCGGCGGCGCCGTGCTGGACTCCGGCACCCAGCAACTGCTGGAGCGCTGCACCGTGGTCTACCTCCAATGCGACGCGGACACGGTGGCGGAACGGATCAGCAGGAATTCCGGGCGGCCACTGCTGGCCGGAGACGCCAGGGAACGATGGAAGACGCTGTTCGCCACCCGGCGGCCGGTCTACGAGCGGCTGGCCGACCTGGTCATCGATGTGCGGAACGGATCCGTTGCGGACATCGCACACCGTCTTGAAGATGCGCTGCGCGGGTATGGGGCCGCGGCAAGCGCGGCAGTACCCACACCAGCGGCGACAAAGGAAGTTGAAAAGTGAGCACCGAATCAACCGTCATCAAGGTCACCGGGCAGACGCCCGGGGAGAACTACGACGTCGTTGTGGGCCGCGGCCTGCTGGCCGGCCTCCCCGGGCTGCTGGGGGAGCGGGTCAAGCGTGTCCTGGTCATCCACCCGCGGGCACTGCGCCTCACCGGCGACACCGTCAGGGAAGAACTCGCCTCGGCCGGCTTCACGGCGCTGACCGCCGAGATCCCCGATGCCGAGGAAGGCAAGCACATCGAGGTGGCCTCCTTCTGCTGGCAGGTGCTGGGCCAGAATGACTTCACCCGTTCGGACGCTGTCGTCGCCGTCGGCGGCGGAGCCGTGACCGACCTCGCCGGGTTCGTGGCCGCTACCTGGCTGCGCGGCGTCAAGGTCATCCACATGCCCACCAGCCTGCTCGGCATGGTGGACGCCGCCGTCGGCGGCAAGACCGGCATCAACACCGCCGAAGGCAAGAACCTCGTGGGTGCATTCCACCCGCCTGCCGGTGTCCTCGCGGACCTCGACACCCTGGACACCCTGCCCAAGAACGAGATGATCTCCGGCATGGCCGAGGTCATCAAATGCGGCTTCATCGCAGACCCGGCCATCCTCGACCTGATCGAAAAGGATCCGGCCGCCGTCTCGGACCCCCGCTCCGAGGCCGTCCGGGAACTCATCGAACGCTCCATCACGGTGAAGGCCAGGGTCGTCTCCGATGACCTCAAGGAAACCGGCCAGCGCGAAATCCTCAACTACGGCCACACCCTGGGCCACGCGATCGAACTGGCCGAGCGCTACTCGTGGCGCCACGGCGCCGCGGTCTCCGTCGGCATGATGTTCGCCGCTGAGCTGGCCCGCAGTGTCGGGCGCCTCAGCGACGCCGACGCCGACCGGCACCGCAGCATCCTGGAGAGCCTGGGGCTGCCCATCACCTACCGGCGCGACCGCTGGCAGGCCCTGCTCGACGGCATGCGGCGGGACAAAAAGTCCCGCGGTGACCTGCTGCGCTTCGTGGTGCTCGACGGCGTGGCCCGCCCCGGCATCCTCGATGTCCCGGACACGTCCCTGCTGTTCGCCGCGTACCAGGAGATCGCCTCCTGATGGCCTTCTTCCGCGGCGGTACCAGCGACTGGCCGGATGCTGGGTTTCCCGGCATCAAGATCAATCCCGACACCCTGGTGCCGGAAATCGTCAACGAGGACGCGGTCGCCGCAGCGTTGGCGGCCTCGACCGACCCCGGTGACCGGATCCTCGTGCTGCTCGTCGAAGGTCACCCCGCCGACGCCGCCGAACTGCTCGCCGAGGCCCGGTACAGCGATCCTTCCTCTCTGCGCCTGCGCATCTTCGAAGCGGACGTCCTGCGGGTCTCGAACCGGCTGGACCGGGCCGTGGACCTGTTTCGCCAACTGCTGGCGGAGACCCGTGGCACGCCGGATGAGGCGGTCATCCGCCAGCACCTCGGAAGGTCCTACTTCGCCAGCGGCAACATCGCCTCCGCCGTCGAATCCTTCACCAAGGCGCTGGACCTGAGCGTTGCGGGATCGGCCGACGCTGCCCTGATCTACGCATCCACCGTGGCGGTCCAGCGCGCCCGGCATGTACTGGACCAAACTTCCTGAGGCGGTGCAGCCGGGCCCTCCGCGGAGGTGCCGCAGGGGAGCGTCCGGCGGCCGACCCACAAAACCGGTAGAATGAGTCTTGGATTTTTGATAAATACGCGCTGGCAGGCCATTCGGCCTGCTTGCCTGGCATAAACCGGCTGGCAGCTAGAAGCAGCCAGAAACGAAACCAGAGGATACAGTGGCAACCACTAACGACATCAAGAACGGAACCGTGCTGAAGCTGGAGGGCCAGCTCTGGAACATCATCGAGTTCCAGCACGTCAAGCCCGGCAAGGGTGGCGCGTTCGTGCGCACCAAGATGCGTAACGTGATGTCCGGCAAGGTCGTCGACAAGACCTTCAACGCCGGACTCAAGATCGAGACCGCCACGGTTGACCGCCGCGACTACCAGTACCTGTACCAGGACGGCGCGGACTTCGTGTTCATGGACACCTCCGACTTCGACCAGCTCACGGTCCCCGGCGCAACGGTCGGTGACGCCACCAACTTCATGCTGGAGAACCAGATGGTGAACATCGCCATCCACGAGGGCAACCCGCTCTACATCGAGCTTCCCCCGAGCGTTGTGCTCGAGATCACCTACACGGAGCCGGGCCTGCAGGGCGACCGCTCCTCGGCCGGCACCAAGCCCGCCACCCTTGAAACCGGCTACGAGATCCAGGTGCCGCTGTTCGTTGAGAACAACACCAAGGTCAAGGTCGACACCCGTGACGGCAGCTACCTCGGCCGGGTCAACGACTAGTGAGTGCACGCGGTAAGGCCCGTAACCGGGCCCTGGATGTTCTCTTCGAGGCGGAACAGCGTTCCGTTTCGGCTTTTGATGTGCTGAAGTCCCGCCGGGAACAGACGGACCAGATCGTCAACCCGTACACCCTCGAAATCGTTGAAGGCGTTGTCTCCCACCAGAGCGCGATCGACGAATTCCTGGAAACCTATTCACAGGGCTGGACCCTGGAGCGGATGCCCTCTGTGGACCGCATCATCCTGCGGATCGGCACCTGGGAGCTGCTCTACAACGATGACGTTCCCGACGGCGTTGCCGTCAGCGAGGCCGTGGCCCTGGCCAAGACCCTCTCCACGGATGAGTCGCCGTCGTTCATCAACGGCCTGCTGGGCCGGCTGCAGCAGCTGAAGCCTTCGCTGCTCGCCTGATCCTGCGCTCCAAAAGAACCCCGCCCGGGCCACCCCGGGCGGGGTTCTTGCTTTCCCCCTCAGCCGATCCCCTCAGCTGATGACGGCGGCCCGGAGCGCAGCGATCTCGGAAAGCTGGTGCCGCTCATCAAGCTGGTGCGCCGGCACGTCCCGGCCGCTGAGGATCCGCTGCCGGGTGAAGGCAAGTTGCGTGGCGGCCTGGAGCAGCGCCTTCATTTGCGGGCCCCGGCCGATGGAGTTGGCCCAGCGCAGGGCGGAACGCCGCCCGCCGGGGGTAGCCAGCATGTCCACCTCGGCCCCGGTGAACCAGCCCGCCGCCGCGTATTCCCTGAGCCGCTGGCGGGTGAGCCGGCGCTCCGCGACCCGCAGCAGCACGATGACGAGGACTGTCAGCAGAAAGATCGGAACCTGCACCAGCAGGTACTGGGCCAGGAAGTCCTGGCCCATGCTGTTCCAGGCGCTGTGCAGCAGCATCGCGGGAACGAGGCCGACGGCGAACGCGACCACGGACAGCCCGTTGTGCCAGCGGCGTGCGGCGAAGCCCATGATCAGCCCCGTGGTGCCCGTGAAAATGGCGTGGGCGAACGGTGACATGACGCCGCGGAGGAAGAACACCACCGCGAGTTCCGTGCCGGGGTCGGCCGATTCGGCGATCGCGCGGCCGAAGTAGAGGATGTTCTCGGTGAACGCGAAGCCGGCCGCGATCGTGAACGCGAACACCACACCGTCGACCGGCCCGTCGAAGTGTTTGCGGGCAAAGAGCAGCAGCAACAGCAGTCCCAGGGACTTGGCGAATTCCTCCACCACCGGCGCCTGGACCGTCACAGCGAACGTCGTGTAGTCCAGGCCCGAGGCCGGCCCCGCGGCGAGCGAGAAAAAGGGCTGGAGCAGCATCGTCACCGCAATCGACACCACGGCACCCCAGGCAAAGGCGAACAGCAGCAGCAACTTGGGTTCGGGCTCCCAGCGGTCGATGAAGCGCACTGTCAGCAGCACGGTCCCCAGCGGAATCAGCGAGGCGAGAAAGCCGATGACAAAGCCGGAGATGCCGGTGCTGCCCAGCAGGAACGGCAGGACCAGGAACAGGCTAATGAACGCGAGGAACCCGCCGGCCATCAGGAGCCCCACAACGCCGGGGGAGAGACGGCCGTTCCGGACCGGCGGCAGGGCGGGCGGGAGGACCGGCTGGACCCGGCCGGCGTTGTTGGCCGGTGCCTGCCGGTAGTACTCCGGCCGGACATGCCCCAGCCACGTCGGGTTGGCCTGCTGGGGAAGCGGCCGCGGGCCGCCGGGGGAGTAGCCGGGGTGGTCAGGGCCACGCCGCGGATCGTTCGTCATCATGCACCCGAGCCTATGTCCGTGTGAGCCTAAACGCATGCCGGCGGGGCCGGTGCGTCGACGCTGCTGTGGTAATTTGGGAGCGCAAACAATCCTTTTTTAATTCCGTCCCGTGAGGCGGGGAAAGGGGAGACGAGCGTTGACTTCTGTTCCAGAAGCACCGGTTCCGGCCAGGGTTGTACTCACCCGAGTGGTACTCAACCAGGCCGACATTGACCGTGCACTCACTCGAATCGCCCATGAAATCCTTGAGTCGAACAAGGGCTCCCAGGACCTGGTCCTGCTGGGCATCCCGCGCAGGGGCTACCCCCTCGCCGTCCGGCTTGCCGCCAAGATTGCCGCCGCCGATCCCACCGTTGACCCCGCCGCGATCGTGGGCCAACTGGACGTGACCATGTTCCGGGACGATCTCTCGCACCAGGGAATGCGCCCGCCGTACCCCACCCAGCTTCCCCGCACCGGCATCGACAACAAGGTCGTGGTGCTCATTGACGACGTCCTGTATTCCGGCCGGACCATCCGTGCCGCCCTCGACGCGATCATTGACCTGGGCCGCCCGCGCATCGTCCGCCTCGCGGTGCTGATCGACCGCGGCCACCGGGAACTGCCCATCCGCGCGGACCACGTCGGCAAGAACCTCCCCACCTCCTCCTCCGAGAAGGTCCGGGTCCGGCTCGCTGAAACGGACTCCGCCGGCAGCGGGGGAATGGACGGCGTTCCCGTCAACGAAGTGGTCATCGAGGCCACCGCGTGAGGCACCTGCTCTCCACCGAAGACCTGAGCCGGTCCGACACCATCCGTATCCTCGACACCGCCGAGGAAATGGCGGCCGTGGGGGAGCGTGAAGTCAAAAAACTTCCCACCCTGCGCGGCCGCACCGTCGTGAACCTGTTCTTCGAGGACTCCACCCGTACCCGGATCTCCTTCGAAGCCGCCGCCAAACGGCTCTCCGCCGACGTCATCAACTTCGCTGCGAAGGGCTCCTCCGTTTCCAAGGGTGAATCCCTCAAGGACACGGCCCAGACGCTCTCCGCGATGGGGGCCGACGCCGTCGTCATCCGGCACTGGGCCTCCGGCGCCCCGCACCGGCTCGCCGCCACGGACTGGATCGACGCCGCCGTCATCAACGCCGGCGACGGCACCCACGAACACCCCACCCAGGCGCTGCTGGACGCCTTCACCATGCGCCGGCACTGGTCCAAGCTGGCCGGCACCCCGTCCGCGGGCGCTGACCTCACGGGCATGCGGGTTGCGATCGCCGGGGACGTGCTGCACTCCCGGGTGGCCCGCTCCAACGTCTGGCTGCTGCGCACCCTCGGCGCCGAAGTCACCCTCGTCGCCCCGCCGACGCTGCTGCCGATCGGCGTCGACAAGTGGCCGTGCAGCGTCAGCTACGACCTCGACGAGACCCTCGCCCGGGGCGTCGACGCGATGATGATGCTCCGTGTGCAGGGCGAACGGATGAACGCCTCCTTCTTCCCCACCACCCGCGAATACTCGCGCCGCTGGGGCTTCGACGACAACCGGCTCCGCACCCTGGACGCCCTGGGCCTCAAGGACACCATCATCATGCACCCCGGGCCGATGAACCGCGGCCTGGAGATCTCCTCCGCCGCGGCCGACTCGCCCCGCTCCACGGTGCTGGCCCAGGTCCGCAACGGCGTGTCCATCCGCATGGCAGCCCTCTACCTGCTGCTCTCCGGGGACACCCGCGAACCGGCGCACCAAGCGAACTCCACCTCTTCCACCCCCGCAGAGAACACCTCCGCCCACGCCACCAAGGAGAGCCACTAATGGCATCACAGCAACAGGACGCAGGCACCGGCGCCTACCTGATCCGCGGCGCCGCCATCCTCGGCGGAGCCCCTGAAGACCTCCTGATCCGCGACGGGATCATCGCCGAACGCGGCCGGAACCTCTCCGCCGACGGCGCGACCGTCATCGAGGCCGCCGGACTCGTGGCCCTGCCCGGCATGGTGGACATTCACACCCACCTGCGTGAACCCGGCCGCGAAGACGCCGAAACGGTCGAGACCGGCACCCGCGCCGCAGCCCTGGGCGGCTACACGGCCGTGCACGCGATGGCGAACAGCACTCCGGTGGCGGACACTGCCGGCGTCGTCGAACAGGTCCTCACCCTCGGCCGCACCGCCGGCTGGGTGGACGTCCGCCCGGTCGGCGCGGTCACCGTCGGCCTCGCGGGGGAGCAGCTCGCCGAACTCGGCGCGATGGCCGACTCCCGCGCCCGCGTCCGGGTCTTCTCCGACGACGGGATCTGCGTCCACGATCCCGTCCTGATGCGCCGGGCGCTGGAATACGTCAAGGCGTTCGACGGGGTCGTGGCCCAGCACGCGCAGGAACCGCG
The DNA here is from genome assembly GCF_055412885.1 of Pseudarthrobacter leeuwenhoeki. NCBI lineage: Bacteria > Bacillati > Actinomycetota > Actinomycetes > Micrococcales > Micrococcaceae > Pseudarthrobacter > Pseudarthrobacter leeuwenhoeki. The sequence continues at coordinate 60,308 of NZ_JBVAYY010000008.1, forward strand.
GCTCACCGCCGGAGCGCAGATGAACGAGGGCGAGGTCTCCGCGGTCCTCGGCCTCACCGGCTGGCCCGCCGTCGCCGAGGAAAGCATCATTGCCCGCGACGTGCTGCTCGCCCAGCACGTCGGCTCCCGGCTGCACGTCTGCCATGTTTCCACGGCCGGATCCGTGGAGATCATCCGCTGGGCCAAGTCCCGCGGCGTCAACGTCACGGCCGAGGTCACCCCGCACCACCTCTGGCTCACGGACGAACTCGCCCGCAGCTACGACCCGGTCTACAAGGTCAACCCGCCGCTGCGCACCGACGCCGATGTCCAGGCCCTGCGCGCGGCACTGGCCGACGGCACGATCGACGTCGTGGGCACCGACCACGCCCCGCACCCGAGCGAGCACAAGGAATGCGAGTGGGCCCAGGCTGCCATGGGCATGACCGGGCTGGAGACTGCCCTGTCCGTGGTGCAGCACACCATGATTGAAACCGGGCTGATGGGCTGGGCGGACTTCGCCCGGGTCACCTCCACCGCGCCCGCCGCGATCGGCCGGCTGGCGGACCAGGGCCGCCCGCTCGACGCCGGCGAACCCGGCAACGTCACACTCGTGGACCCGGCTGCGCGCTGGACCGTGGACCCTTCTAAGATGGCAACCATGGGCCGTAATTCTCCGTTTGCCGGCCGGGAACTTCCCGGCAAGGTGGTGGCGACGTTCTTCAAGGGCCACCCCACCGTCCTCGACGGCAGACTCAACACCCCGTACCGGTGGCTCCCCGAGGCACCGGAGCTGCCCGGAGCCGCAGCGGCAGGCCGCAACTGATGGATAAGCTGCCCTTTTTTATGATCATGCTGGCCCTCGCAACCGGCATTTTCGCCCTGCTGGCGGTCGGCTGGCGGAACCGGCTGCGCCGCCAGGCCGACGTCGACCCGCTGCCGGGGATCCCGGCGGAACTGGGCGCGGCGCTGGCCGCCGCCGACGGCCAGTACGTGGCCTCCACCACCGCCGGCGACTGGCTGGACCGCATTGCCGTGCACAATCTGGGCATCCGCACCAACGCTGAACTCAGCGTCCACCCGGAGGGCGTGTTGTTCGACCGCTCCGGCGCCGGACCGGTCTTCATCCCGGCCGCCAGCCTCACCGGGGTGCGGCAGGAAAGCGGTATGGCCGGCAAGTTCGTCGAAAAGGACGGGCTGCTGGTGCTCAGCTGGATGCTCGGCAGCCGTGAACTGGATTCCGGTTTCCGCACCCGGCACGCCGACGACAAAACCATCCTCCTCAACGCCCTGCAAGATTTGATCCCCGCGGCCCCCCAGGCCGATGCCGATAGTGGAAAGTAACGACGTGACGGACTCCAACACAGTGACAGCAACAGCAGCAGCATCCACCCCCGCGGCCCTGGTCCTGGAGGATGGCCGCATCTTCCGCGGCACCAGCTACGGCGCCACCGGAACCGCCCTCGGCGAGGCCGTGTTCGCCACCGGCATGACCGGCTACCAGGAGACCATCACGGACCCCTCCTACGCCCGCCAGCTGGTGGTCCAGACGGCACCGCACATCGGCAACACCGGCGTGAACAAGGACGACGCCGAGTCCCGGCGGATCTGGGTGGCCGGGTACATCGTCCGCGACGCCGCCCGCCGGCCTTCCAACTGGCGCTCCGAAGGGTCCCTGGACGATGAGCTGATCGACCAGGGCATCGTGGGGATCCAGGGCGTGGACACCCGCGCCATCACCCGCCACCTGCGCGAACACAAGACCATGCGCGCCGGGATTTTCTCCGGCGACGCGGTCCGCGCCACGGACCAGGAGCTCGTGGACACCGTCCTGGCGAGTGCCCCGATGGAGGGCTCACGCCTGGCCGAGGAAGTCAGCGTGGACGAGGCCTACACCGTGGAGCCCAGGGACTGGGGCTGGGACGGCGAGCCGCGGTTCAGCATTGCCGCCATCGACCTGGGGATTAAGCGGATGACGCCGATCCGGTTCGCCGAACGCGGCGTCCGGGTGCACGTGCTGCCGGCCACGGCCACGCTGGCCGACGTCCAGGCGGTCAACCCCGACGGCTTCTTTATGTCCAACGGCCCGGGCGACCCCGCCACCGCCGACAACCAGGTCAAGCTGCTCCGCTCCGTCCTGGACGAGAAGATCCCGTACTTCGGCATCTGCTTCGGCAACCAGATCCTGGGCCGCGCCCTGGGCTTCGGCACCTACAAACTGCGTTACGGCCACCGCGGCATCAACCAGCCCGTGATGGACCGCCGTACCGGCAAAGTCGAGATCACCTCGCAGAACCACGGGTTCGCCGTCGACGCCCCGCTCGAGGGCGCCACGCAGGCCCCCGAGGAGCGCTTCGGCCGCGTCGAGGTCAGCCACGTGAGCCTCAACGACGACGTCGTCGAAGGCCTGTCGTGCCTGGACATCCCGGCCTTCTCGGTCCAGTACCACCCCGAGGCCGCCGCCGGACCGCACGACGCCGCGTACCTCTTCGACCGCTTCATCGAACTGATGGCGGACGCTTCTTCAAAGACAAAGACAGAAACAAAGACTGCCACCGAATCCAAGACTGAGGACACGAAGTAATGCCCAAGAGAACTGACCTTAAGAGCGTCCTGGTCATCGGCTCCGGTCCGATCGTGATCGGCCAGGCCGCCGAATTCGACTACTCCGGCACCCAGGCACTGCGCGTCCTCAAGGAGGAAGGCCTCCGCGTCATCCTCGTCAACTCCAACCCGGCCACCATCATGACCGACCCGGAGTTCGCCGACGCCACCTACGTCGAGCCGATCACCCCCGAGGTGGTCGAGAAGATCATCGCCAAGGAACGCCCCGACGCGCTCCTGCCCACCCTGGGCGGCCAGACCGCACTCAACACCGCCATCGCACTGGACAAGAACGGTGTGCTGGAGAAGTACAACGTCGAGCTGATCGGCGCCAACATCGCCGCGATCGAACTCGGCGAGGACCGCCAGAAGTTCAAGGGCGTCGTGGAACGCTGCGGCGCGGAATCGGCCCGCAGCCACATCATCCACACCATCGACGAGGCCATCGCCGCCGCCGAGGACCTCGGCTACCCGATGGTGGTCCGGCCCTCCTTCACCATGGGCGGCCTGGGTTCCGGCCTCGCCTACGACGAGAACGACCTCCGCCGGATCGTCGGCCAGGGGCTGCAGTACAGCCCCACGTCCGAGGTGCTGCTTGAAGAGAGCATCCTGGGCTGGAAGGAATACGAGCTCGAGATGATGCGCGACAAGAACGACAACGTCGTGGTCGTCTGCTCCATCGAGAACTTCGATCCGGTGGGCGTGCACACCGGCGACTCGATCACCGTTGCCCCGGCCCTGACCCTGACGGACCGCGAGTACCAGCGCCTGCGCGACATTTCCATCGCCGTCATCCGCGAAGTCGGCGTCGACACCGGCGGCTGCAACATCCAGTTCGCCATCGAGCCCGACACAGGCCGCGTCGTCGTGATCGAGATGAACCCGCGCGTCTCCCGATCCTCCGCCCTGGCCTCCAAGGCCACCGGCTTCGCGATCGCCAAGATTGCCACCAAGCTCTCCCTCGGCTACACCCTCGACGAGATCCCGAACGACATCACCCAGAAGACCCCGGCGTCCTTCGAGCCGACCCTGGACTACGTCGTCGTGAAGGTCCCGCGGTTCGCCTTCGAGAAGTTCCCGGCGGCGGACCCCACCCTGACCACCACCATGAAGTCGGTGGGCGAGGCCATGGCCATGGGCCGGAATTTCACCGAAGCCCTGCAGAAGGCGCTGCGCTCCCTCGAACAGAAGGGCTCCCAGCTGGATTTCAGCCACGTCCCGGAATGGGAAGTCGCGGAGCTGATCGAGAAGTCCAAGCGGCCCACGACGGAGCGCCTGCACCAGGTCCAGCGCGCGCTGCTCGGCGGCGCCACCGTGGAGCAGCTCTTCGAAGCCACGAAGATCGACCCCTGGTACCTGGACCAGCTCCAGCTGCTGAACGAGATCTCCGTCGAGATCCGCAAGGCCGCCGCCCTGACTCCGGAGATGCTGACCCGCGCCAAACGCCACGGCTTCTCCGACGAGCAGATCGGCGCCCTGACGCACAACTCCGAGGACGTCGTCCGCGGCGTCCGGCAGGCCCTGGGCATCCGCCCGGTCTACAAGACCGTGGACACCTGCGCCGCCGAATTCGCTGCGTACACCCCGTACCACTACTCCTCCTATGACGAGGAGGACGAGGTGGCCCTGCACGCCAAGCCGTCCATCATCATTCTCGGATCCGGCCCCAACCGGATCGGCCAGGGCATCGAGTTCGACTACTCCTGCGTGCACGCCTCGATGGCGCTGCGCAAGGCCGGCTACGAGACCGTGATGGTCAACTGCAACCCCGAGACCGTGTCCACCGACTACGACGTCTCCACCCGGCTGTACTTCGAGCCGCTCACCCTGGAGGACGTGCTCGAGGTCATTGCGGCCGAGGAACGCACCGGCGGCGTGATGGGCGTCTTTGTCCAGCTTGGCGGCCAGACCCCGCTCAAGCTCGCCCAGCAGCTCGCCGACGCCGGTGTGCCGATCCTCGGCACCTCCCCGGAAGCGATCGACCTCGCCGAGCACCGCGGCGCCTTCTCCCGGGTGCTCGACAAGGCCGGGCTCATCTCGCCGAAGAACGGCACCGCCGTGTCGTTTGAGGACGCCAAGAAGATCGCCGACGAAATCGGCTACCCGGTCCTGGTCCGGCCCTCGTATGTGCTCGGCGGCCGCGGCATGGAGATCGTCTACGACGAGCCCAACCTCTCGCGCTACATCGCCAACGCCACCGAGATCACCACCGAGCACCCGGTGCTGATCGACCGGTTCCTCGAGGACGCCGTCGAAATCGACGTCGACGCCCTCTACGACGGCACCGAAATGTACCTCGGCGGCATCATGGAGCACATCGAGGAAGCCGGCATCCACTCCGGCGACTCGGCCTGCGTGCTGCCGCCCATCACCCTGGGCAACAACGTCCTGGAGCGGGTCCGCACGGCGACGCTGGCGATCGCCGAGGGCGTGGGTGTCCGCGGCCTGATCAACATCCAGTTCGCCCTGGCCTCCGACGTGCTCTACGTCCTGGAAGCCAACCCGCGGGCCTCCCGCACCGTGCCGTTCGTCTCCAAGGCGACCGGCGTGCAGATGGCCAAGGCGGCTGCCCTGATCGGCACCGGCGTCACCATCAATCAGCTCCGCACGGCCCACAAGATGCTGCCGGAAACCGGCGACGGCTCCACGCTGCCCCTGGACGCCCCGGTCTCGGTCAAGGAAGCCGTGCTGCCGTTCAGCCGCTTCCGCACCCCGGAGGGCAAGGTCGTGGATTCGCTCCTCGGGCCGGAAATGCGGTCCACGGGCGAGGTCATGGGTATCGACAAGCACTTCGACACCGCCTTCGCCAAGAGCCAGGCCGCCGCCAACAACGCGCTGCCCACCGAAGGCAAGATCTTCGTGTCCGTCGCCAACCGGGACAAGCGCTCGGTCATCATGGGAGTCAAGCGGCTCGTTGACCTCGGCTTCGAGATCGTCTCCACCGGCGGCACCGCCGATGTGCTGCGCCGCAACGGCATCCAGGCCACCCCGGTCCGGAAAGTCGCCGAGGGTTCCAGCGCCGAGGGCGAGGGCACCATTGCCGACCTCGTCATCGCCGGGGAGATCGACATGGTCTTCAACACCCCTTCGGGCGGCGAGGCACGCAGCGACGGCTATGAGCTGCGGGCCGCCGCGACGTCGATCGGTATCCCGTGCATCACCACGGTCGCCGAGTTCAACGCCGCGGTCCAGGCCATCGAGGCGCTGCGCACCTACGAGTGGTCGGTCACGAGCCTGCAGGAGCACGCCGCCGCGCTGGCGGCATCGCAAAAAGCAGCCTCGCACGAACGGGTTGCACAGGAAAAGATCGCGCACGAAAAAGTGGCGCAGAATGCCGGCTGACGGCATGCCTGAGGGCACCACCACGGCCGGCCGGGAGTCCTTCGGCTCCCGGCTGGGCCGGGCCATGGCGGACCGCGGTCCGCTGTGCGTCGGGATCGACCCGCACCCGGCGCTGCTTGGCAGCTGGGGGCTGAACGACGACGTCGCCGGGCTGGAGCGGTTCTCGCTCACCGTCCTGGAGGCGGTGGCCTCGCTGGCTGCCGCGGTCAAGCCGCAGGTGGCGCTCTACGAGCGGCACGGCTCCGCGGGCATGGCCGTGCTGGAACGCACCCTCGCCGCGGCGGCGGACGCGTCTGTGCTGACCATCGCCGACGCCAAGCGTGGCGACATCGGTTCCACCATGGCCGCCTACGCCGACGCCTGGCTGCGGGACGGTTCCGCCCTGGCCGCAGACTCGGTCACGTTGAGCCCGTACCTGGGCTTCGAATCGCTCCGGCCGGCCCTGGACCTCGCGGCGCAGACCGGCCGCGGCGTCTTCGTCCTGGCGCTGACGTCCAACCCCGAGGGCGCATCCGTCCAGCACGTCGGCGGCGCGGACTCCGTGGCCCGCCGGATCGTCCGGGCCGCAGCCGCGGAGAACCGGCGGTACGCCGGGGAGCTGGGTTCAACGGGCCTCGTGGTCGGCGCGACTGTCGGCTCCGCGCTGACGGACCTGGACCTGGACCTCGCTGCGGTGCGCGGCCCGATCCTGGCCCCGGGCCTCGGCGCCCAGGGCGCCACAGCCGCGGATTTGCGCCGCACGTTCGGCAGCGCCTACGGCCAGGTGCTCGGAACATCCAGCCGCGACATCCTCGGCGCCGGCCCGCGGATCCAGGACCTGCGCGACGCCGCCCGGCGGACCCTCGAGGAGCTGCGCGCGGCGTCGGTGCTCCCGGCGCAGGGCCGGGCCGGCGGAGAAGTCCATTGATTTCTGCCGCGCCAAGACGGTAGGTTCAGGACAAGTCCGCGGTACCGGCCCGGTGCAGTCCGGCCGGGCCGGCCGGGCCGATCGCACGGTCGGTCCGATAATGCAGGGAGGCATTCAGTGAGTTTGCGACCCCTCACTCCGCAGGAGCGTGCCGATGCCCTGGGCAAGGCTGCCGCCGCCAGGACCACCCGGGCCACCGCCAAGGACCGGCTCAAGAGCGGGGAGCTGTCCATTGCGGAATTGCTCCGCGCCGGAGAGACTGACGACGCGATCGCCCGGATGCGGATCGTGGAACTGCTCGAGGCGCTTCCGGGCATCGGGCAGGTGCGTGCCGCGGCCATCATGGAACAGCTCGGCATCGCGGCGTCGCGCCGGGTCCGTGGCCTGGGAATTCACCAGCGCCGGGCGCTGGTAGATTTTATAGACGACAAACAGCCCGGTCCGCCGCGCTGACTCAATCCCGCCCGAAGGAATATGTGAGCAACAACCCGGGACTGACAGTCCTCGCCGGCCCGACGGCAGTCGGCAAAGGCACCGTGTCCACCTACATCCGGGACAATTATCCCGGCGTCTGGCTTTCCGTCTCGGCGACCACCCGGCCCCCCCGGCCCGGCGAAGTCGACGGCGTACATTACTTCTTCAAATCAGCCGAGGAGTTTGATTCCCTGCTGGAGAACGGCGAACTCCTGGAGTGGGCCGTGGTCCACGGACGCAACCGCTACGGCACCTTGCGCAGCACGGTGGACGCCGCGATTGCCGACGGCCGTTCGGTGCTCCTGGAGATCGACCTGCAGGGTGCCCGGCAGGTCAAGCAGGCTGTGCCCGATGCCCAGTTTGTCTTCCTGGCGCCGCCGAGCTGGGACGAAATGGTCCGCCGCCTGGTGGGCCGCGGCACGGAAACAGCGGAAGAACAGCAGCAGAGGCTGGAAACCGCTAAACTAGAACTTGCCGCTGAACCGGAGTTTGACCACACCGTCATCAATGATGACGTTCGACGGGCAGCGGACGAGCTTGTTTCACTCATGGGGCTGACCCCGAACCCACGCTAGGCGCCGGGACGTATCGGCCCGTTAGAATTTGGAGAATTCGTGTCCACGAACCTTGAAGGCATCATCAACCCGCCGATCGACGAGCTGCTGAAGGCTGCCGATTCGAAGTACGGACTGGTGATTTTCGGCGCCAAGCGCGCACGCCAGATCAATGCGTACTACGCCCAGCTGCACGAGGGCCTGTTCGAGTACGTCGGCCCGCTGGTCGACACCAAGCTGAACGAGAAGTCGCTCTCCATCGCGCTGCGCGAGATCAACGAAGGCAAGCTCGTTTCCACGCCGATCGAACCTGCAGAGTAATTACGCAGTCACAGGCGGAGCTCACGTGCGCATAGTCCTCGGAGTCGGGGGAGGGATAGCCGCCTACAAGGTGGCGTCGCTCCTCCGGCTTTTTACTGAAGCCGGCCATGACGTCACCGTCATCCCCACGGAGGCCGCGACCCGCTTTGTCGGCGTCGCCACGTGGGAAGCCCTGTCCGGGCATCCGGTGAGCAACAGCGTCTTCGACGAGGTGCACACGGTCAACCATGTCCGCCTCGGCCACGAAGCCGAGCTGATCGTGGTGGCCCCTGCCACCGCCGATCTGCTGGCACGCGCTGCCACCGGCCAGGCCAACGATCTCCTGAGCAACACCCTGCTGATGGCCGGCGGCTGCCCGGTGCTGATGGCCCCGGCCATGCACACCGAGATGTGGCAGCACCCGGCGACCCAGGCCAACGTCGAGACACTCCGCAGCCGGGGGGTCACCGTGCTCGAGCCCGCTTCCGGCAGGCTCACCGGTTCGGACTCGGGACCGGGCCGGCTGCCCGAACCCGACGCCATCTTCGCCGCGGCCCTGGTTCTTGCCGGTGCGCCGTCGGTGCCCGCGACGGCCCCGCTGCTGGCGTCGGATGCCGTGCTGCCTTCCCTGCGGGGCCCGCTGGCCGGGCTCACCGTCACGGTCAGCGCCGGTGGCACCCGCGAACCCCTGGACCCCGTCCGGTTCCTTGGCAACCGTTCCTCCGGCAAGCAGGGGGTGGCGCTGGCCGCCGCCGCCCGCGACGCTGGAGCCAGGGTCCGGCTGCTGGCCGCCCACATGGACGTCCCGCCGCCGCCCGGCGTGAACGTGGTCAGGGTCGAAACCGCGCTGGAGCTCCGCAAGGCCGCCCTGCACGCTGCCGCCGACTCCGACGTCATCATCATGGCCGCGGCCGTCGCGGACTTCCGTCCGGCGGATGTCTCCGGGACGAAAATCAAGAAGCGCGACGGCGTCGGCGATCCTGTCATCTCCCTGGTCCGGAACCCGGACATCCTTCGCGAACTTGTTGAGGTCCGGGATGCGGCCTCCCGCAACCAGCTGATCGTCGGTTTCGCGGCCGAGACCGGCGACGCGGATGGCGATGTGCTGGACTACGCCGCGGCCAAGTTGCGCCGCAAGGCCTGCGATCTGCTGGTGGTCAACCACGTGGGGCAGGACAAGGTCTTCGGTGAGGACACCAACTCCGTAGTCATCCTTTCCCGTTCCGGCTCCGAACCCCAAGCGGCGTCGGGTTCCAAATCCGACGTTGCGGCTGTCGTGATTGACCGCGTCAGCGCCGAGCTGAGCCGGGTTCTCCCGCCCGCCTAGAACCGGGGTAAGCAACGTCTCCTGAGCTAGGGGACGCACGCCGCCGGACGTCCGTTTTCCAACCAGTAAGGTAGTTGAGTGACTTTACCGCTGCACATCCCTGACTTTCACGGGTCCACGCCCGCCTCGCTCCGGCTTTTCACGTCCGAGTCGGTGACCGAAGGGCATCCCGATAAGATCTGCGACCAGATCAGCGATGCGATCCTCGATGCCCTGCTGACCAAGGATCCCGAGTCCCGTGTTGCCGTGGAGACGCTGGCCACCACCGGGCTGGTCCACGTCGCCGGTGAGGTCACCACCGACGCCTACGTCGAGATCCCGCAGATCGTCCGGGAAACGATTCTGGGCATCGGCTACGACTCCTCGGCCAACGGTTTCGACGGCGCCCGCTGCGGGGTGTCCGTCTCGATCGGCCAGCAGTCCAACGACATCGCCGGCGGCGTCTTCAATTCGCTTGAGGCCCGCGAGGGACGCCAGGAGGACGACTACGACCTCCAGGGCGCCGGTGACCAGGGCCTGATGTTTGGCTACGCCAGCGACGAGACCCCCTCCTACATGCCGGTTCCGATCTGGCTTGCGCACCGCCTCTCCGAACGGCTTACCGAGGTCCGCAAGAACGGCGAACTCGCCTACCTGCGCCCCGACGGCAAGACCCAGGTCACCGTCGGCTACGACGGCGACCGGCCCGTCTCGGTCGAGACCATCGTGATCTCCAGCCAGCACGCCGAAGGCGCCAGCCTGGACCAGCTCCGCGCCGACCTCGCCGCCCATGTCGTCGACCCGGTCATGGCGCTGTCCAACCTGGACATCTCTCGGGCCAAGAACATCCTGAACCCGGCCGGTGCCTTCGTCATCGGCGGCCCGGTCGGCGACGCCGGGCTCACCGGCCGGAAGATCATCGTTGACACCTACGGCGGCATGGCCCGCCACGGCGGCGGTGCCTTCTCCGGCAAGGACCCGTCCAAGGTGGACCGCTCGGCGGCCTACGCGATGCGCTGGGTGGCCAAGAACGTGGTCGCTGCCGGTCTCGCGAAGCGCGCCGAAATCCAGATCGCCTACGCGATCGGCCAGGCACGTCCGGTGGGAACCTACGTGGAGACCTTCGGCACCGAGACCGTGGATCCCGCCCGGATCAGTGCCGCGATCGCCGAGATCTTCGACCTGCGCCCCCGGGCCATCATCGATGCCCTCGACCTCAAGCGCCCGATCTACGCCAAGACCGCCGCGCACGGCCACTTCGGCCGCGAGGACCCCGACTTCACCTGGGAGCGCCTGGACCGGGTGGATGCGCTGAAGGCGTTCTTCAACGCCTGAGACGTCCGGTCCCTGCCCTGGATTGCAGCCGTGAAAGGCTGTTGTGGAATGCAGTTTTGACTTATTGTCACTGCCCTGTGATGTGCTGTAGCCAGGCCGCCGATCCCGGCGGCCTGGCTGCTCTTCGTTGAGCCGGCGCCTCCTGGGCCGGCACTGACCCGTTGCTGAAGGGAGGACCCCGCGATGAGCCCGATCCACGGCGCGGCAGCCCGGGACGAGCCCCTCCAGCTGTCGCTGCTCCAGGGCTTTCCCGCCTCCGCCACGGCATCCCCCGGCCCGCCCCTCGCCGCCCGGCTTCCGGTGGCCCGGGTGCGGCTTGAGTCATCCCTTCCGCATCTGGACCGGCCGTTCGACTACAGCGTGCCCGCCGGGCTGGACGCCGCGGCCCAGCCAGGTGTCCGGGTGAAAGTGAAGTTCAACGGCCAGGAACTCCCCGGATACCTGATCGAACGGGTCGCCGAATCCGATGCCGGGCACCCTCTCGTCCCGCTGTACAAAGTGGTCTCGCCGGTCCCGGTACTGACGGCCTCCGTCGCGGACCTCGCCTACCGCGTCGCGGCGCGTTACGCCGGCAGCGTCAGCGACGTGCTCCGTGTTGCTGTGCCGCCGCGGATGGCGAAACTCGAGAAGGATCTCGCTCCCGACGGACGCCTGGACCCGTCCCTCTTCGCGGACGGGGCCGACAATGGGGCCGGACCGGCCATCCCCGCCGGGCTGGAAGCTTCCAGCTGGTCCTCCTACCGCAACGGCCCGGCCTTCCTGCAGCACCTGAACGCCGGGGAGTCGCCGCGGGCCGTGCTCAGCGCGCTTCAGGGCTACGGGCCCGGAGGCTGGCCCCGCCTGATTGCCGAGGCCGTGGCAGCCGTGCGCCTGTCCGGCCGCGGCGCCGTCGTCGTCGTGCCCGACTACCGGGACCTGGACCGGGTGGAAGCCGCCCTCCTGCAGCTCCTGCCTGCCGGGGACGTCGCCCGGCTCACCGCGGACGACGGCCAGACCCCGCGCTACCGCAGCTTCCTGCGCATCCTCAGCGGCGCCGCCGGGGTTGCCGTCGGTACCCGTTCCGCTGCCTACGCGCCCGTCCACAATCCTGGCCTGGTGGTCTGCTGGGATGACGGCGACGATCTGCACATCGAGCAGCGCTCACCGTATGCCCATTCCCGGGAGGTCCTGCTGTTGCGCGCCGAGCAGGAGGGCGCCGCGTGCCTGCTCGCCGGGCACACCCGGAGCACCGAAACGCAGCGCCTTGTCGAGGCGGGGTGGGCATGGCCGGTGGAAGCGGACCGCTCTGTCGTCCGCCGGACCGTTCCGCGGGTGCTGAACACCGCGGACAGCTACGAACTCGAACATGATCCGCTGGCCAGGATTGCCCGGCTGCCGGGCGCCGCCTGGCGCGCCGCCAAGGAGGGCCTCGAACGCGGCCCGGTCCTGGTCCAGGTGGCGAGGGCGGGCTACGCGCCATCACTTGCCTGCGACAACTGCCGTGAACCGGCCCGCTGCACGGCCTGCAGCGGGCCGCTGGCCATTGCCGGGGCCAGCGGGAGCTCCGCCGTGCCGCAGTGCCGCTGGTGTTCGGCGCCGGCGCCGGCGTGGCGCTGCGGCACGTGCAACGGGGTCCGGCTCCGGCGGGGCGCCACCGGGGCGCTGCGCACGGCCGAAGAACTGGGCCGCGCCTTCCCGGGCAAACCGGTGATCACCTCGTCCGGGGACCGGGTGCTGGCCACGGTTCCGGATTCGAAAGCCCTGGTTGTGGCCACGGTCGGCGCGGAACCCGTCGCGGCCGGCGGTTACGCGGCGGCACTTCTGCTCGACGGTGATTCTCTGCTGCGGCGAGAGAATCTGCGGGCGGGGGAGGACGCCGTCCGGCGCTGGTTCAACGCCGCGGCCCTGGTCCGGCCCGCGGGTGAGGGCGGTCTTGTGGTCATCACCGCGGACGACGCAGCCGGCGTCGGGGCCCTGCTGCGCTGGGACCCTGCCGGCTACGCCCAACGGGAGTTCTCCCTGCGCCAGGAACTGCAGCTGCCGCCGGCTGTCCGGGTCGCTTCCATCACCGGCGGCCGGACCGCCGTGGGGCACTTCAGCCAGGCTGTCGGGCAGCAGCTCGGGCCGGAGGGGATCGTGCTGCGGACTGCCGGCCCGGCCCCCCTCGTGATGGCCGGCGCCCCCGGCCCGGCAGGAACCCACGGGAAAGCCGCGGGTGCCGCCGATGAGGACGTTCGGACGCTGCTGTTCATCCCCTACGGCAAGGCCGCGCAAGTCACCCGGGCGCTTCGCGCGGTCAAGGTCGCGGCTGCCGCCAAACGCACAGACGACCCGGTCCAGCTGCGGCTCGACGGCGTGGACGTACTCTAGGACTTTCCCGGCCGGGACAGTGCCGGGGTCGCCAGTACGCTGCGGGTTCGCCGTTGCCAACCGGCGACCCCGCAGCTCACCGGCGAGTGGGCCACGGAGCGGCGCGGCGCGCGGTTGGCGGGAGCGAACTGGCGGAGGAGTGTCGGGGCCGGCAGTCTCAGGGTGTGCCGGCCGGGGAGGCGGCGCCAGGGACCCGGAAGCGTTCCCACGCTGACTGGCGGGTCATGCCCAGGGCCGCGCCAATGCGGGCCCAGCTGATTCCTCGGTGACGTGCGGTTCCCACCCAGGCACACAGCCGCTCTTCGACTTGCGTGGCGACGGCGGAAATTTCCGGCAGGTGGGCGAGCAGCTCATCATCAGTCATTCTCGCCCAGGGAGCCTCAGCCGTTGAGCTGTCCGTGCTGCTGAAGAGCTGCATGGATGCCGTGGCGCAGTCCTGGCAGATGGCAACGCCGGGTCCTGCCACCAGAGGACACGAGCTGCCCGCTGATCTTGCACAGAAGCTGCACATCACCGGGCCTTCCAGCGGCAGGTCGACTTCCACGGCATTCTCCTTGAGTACGTTGGCTAACGATGTCCAGTGTAGTTGACATGTCAGGAGTACCCTGACAGATTGTCAGGCGTGACCTTACATCCAGTTGCAGACGCCGGGTGCCGGCCGCCAATCCACACACCACTGATGCGGCTGGTTGCATTCCGGAAGCTATGGATTGCCGGAGCGTTCGAGGGCGCGGGCGACGAAGCAAGCCGCGTCGTGATTCCGATCATTGCTGTCTCGATGCTCGGTGCCGGCGCTCTGGAGGTGGGAGTCATCAACGCCCTGGGCCTGAGTGCCTTTCTGGTCCTGGGCGTCCCGATCGGTGTCTGGGTGGACAGGCTTCGCCTGCGACCCCTGATGATCGCCGCGGACGTGTTCCGGGCACTGGTGGTCCTGAGCGTGCCGGCAGCCTTTATGGCCGGTGTGATGACGATCGGGCACCTGCTGGTCTGCGTCGCGCTGATCAGCGTCGCCGATGTCGTGTTCACCACCGCCCATGGAGCCTTCGTCCCTTCCGTGGTGGGCCGGGAGCAGGTCAGCGACGCCCACGCCCGGCTGCAGTCGGCCGCCAGCATGGTCGCCGTCGGGTCCCCGTCCCTGACGGCGGCGCTGCTCAGCGTCATCGCTGCACCGTTCGCCCTGGTGACGGCGGGGATTTCCTACGCCTTGTCCGCGCTTACCCTCACGGGCATCCAGACCGGTGAAGACATCAACCCACCCCGGATGCACGAGAGGTTCTGGCCGGCGGCACGGGCCGGGTTGTCCTTCACCATCCACCACCCGGTGCTCAGAGGTCTCTTCCTGTCCGGCATGATCCTCAACGCGGCCACCATGTTCGGCAGCGCCGCCACGGCTGTCTACGCCCTCGGCGTCCTGGGGCTCAGCCCCGCTGTTTTCGCGCTGCTTGGCACCTTTGCCGCCCTGGGCGGCTTAGTGGCCTCCTTCGCCGCACCGGCGATCCTGACGCGGCTGGGCATCGGGAGGACCAGGATTCTCGCCGGCGTCCTCTGCGTCCCTGTCGTCTCGCTGACGCCCCTTGCCCCGGTCCTGCCGTGGTTCCCGGCCCTCTGGTTCGGCGCGTCCACGTTCGGGTGGGCCTTCCTCGTCGTGGTCATCTCCGTAGCAGGTGCCGGCATCGTCCCGCGCGTCGCTCCGGCCCACAGGCTGGGAACAGTCCTGGCGAGCAGCCGGCTCTTTGTCCTTGGCATCATGCCGCCCGCCAGCCTTGCCGGGGGCGCCGTGGCCGCGTGGATAGGTGTCCAACCCGTGCTCTGGATCTGGGCCCTGCTCGCCGGCGCCTCGGTTGTCCCCATTGTTTTTTCACCAATGCGGACCTGGCGGGAATTTCCGGTGGTCTCCGACAGCGCAGCCCGCCCAGTGACCGGCTGACTTCGGGCGGGACGTCAACGCCGCCACCGTGGCCCCGCCGCCGGCGCGGAACCGTCATGTCAGGCCGCGGGCTTACCGCCAGGCGAGTGCAACAATCCCAGCCCCGGGCGGCGTGATCGCAGCGCCACGGCCTCTTCGGCGGCGTCCAGCAGCCTGCGGGCGGACTCGTCCCAGCTGAAGACTGCGGCGCGCTCCACCGAGCGGCGCGAACGGGCCTTCCACAGGTCAGGTTCCTCCAGCGCCCGGACCGCCGCGGCGAACTCCGCCGGGGAATCCGGGTGCACGTAGCTGACGGCGTCGCCGCCCACTTCGCGGAAGATCGGGATGTTGCTGGCGATCACGGGAGTGCCGTGGGACATGGCTTCAACGAGGGGCAGTCCGTAGCCCTCCGCCTGGGACAGGCTGACCAGGGCCGTCGTGCGTCCCAGCATGGCCTCGTACTCGGCGTCGGTCACGCCGTTGTGGAAGACGATGTCGGCGCCCGCCGGTGCCATGGCTTCGAGTTCGGCCCGGCGTTCGGGGGTGATCCGGCTGAGCAGGTGCAGGCTCATGTCCGGGAGTTCCGCCATGCCCCGGATCATGGTTTCCACGTTCTTGTACGGCATGAAGGAACCCATGTACAGCAGCGTTTTGTCCGCTCCCGCCCCCGGATCCCGCGGTGTGTGGCCCTGCTGCGGGGCGTTGCCGACGATCCGGACGGGACGCCGGGTGAGCCGGTACTTCGAGATCAGCGCGGCGGTCGTGGAGCTGATGGTGGCGACGACGTCGGCCCTGTTCAGCAGGAGCCGCTGCGGCCAGAACGCTTTGTGGTAAAGCCGCCAGAGGACCCGGACCGGGGCCGGCAGGAAGCCGGGAGGTGCCGGGTGTTCGTAGTAGATGAGGTCATGAAGGGTCAGCACCAGGGCGTATTTCCGGCCCCAGCTGCCCATGGTCTGCATCGGACATACCACCACGTCGGCACCGAGCTTGTTGACCTTGCCCGCGACGAACAGCTCGGCCGGGGACAGCGGGCTGTTGATCAGGGTGTACGGCACATCCGGGAGCATGGCCAGCTGGCGGACGTCGCTGATCAGCATGGAGACATCGGCGATTTTCGCCGCCGCCTCGATCAGGCTGGAACCGTAGCGGCTGATGCCGTCATGGTGGTCCAGTCGGGTGAATCGGGCGTCGATGAGGATGTTCACGCGGAATGGTCCTTCAGGAAGCGGCGGATGAAGTCGGCGGCTGGTTCCGGGGTTTCGTAGTGGATCAGGTGCCCGACGTCGGGGATGACTTCAAGGTACGCGTCCGGCAGCACGGCCAGCAGCCTGTACTGGTCCGTCAGCGCGGCGATCTCGTCCTTTTCCCCGGCAACCAAAAGCACGGGCAGGGTGAGGCCGGGGGCGACTTCTGCCACGTTGCTGCCCACCGAGGCCTTGAATGCCTCCAGCAGGCTTTCCCGGTCCGCGAACGCGGAAAAATAGGCGCTGTGCTGGGCATGCACAAATCGACGGAGCTGTTTGTCCCGGGTCTTCGCCATCGTTTCGCTCATGACCCGGACGATCAGCTGGCTGCGGAGCAGTCCCTGCCCCAGCCGGCGGGGAAGGCGTGCGGCGGCTTCGTAGTACAGGATGGCGATTTTTGTCATAAGCCCCTTGGGCCCCTCCAGGGCGGGAGCGGCAATGGGGTTGACCAGGATCAGCTCCGAGACCGTGCCGGGGTGCGCCGCCACATAATGGCTCGCCACAATGGAGCCAAAGGAGTGGCCCAGCAGGACCGTGTCGGATCCCAGACCCAGGGCTTCCAGGAAGTCGGAGATGAACCGGCCGTAGCGCTCCACGCTGTGTTCGGCACCGACGAAGGCGGCAGAGCCGCCGAAACCGGGGAGGTCGGGCATGATCAGGCGCATCTCGGGGAGCTGGTCGGCTACCCGGAGCAGGCCATGGTGGTCGCCGCGGAAGCCGTGGATGACCAGGATGGTCCGGGTCTCCGGCGTCACCCGGACCGGCTCGTAAGTCCAGTACGCGACCCTGGTCCCGCCGAGGACCACCTCGGAGCCGTGGGTGCGGGCCTCAAGCCCGGCGCTGAACAGGAGAGGGGAGGGGGAGGGCTCGGTGGCCACGGGTTCCATTCGATGGGTCCTAATTGACAGAGTCGGGGTCGGAGCCGGTGCGGAAGCCACGTTCCAGGCCGGACAGGGCGTCCATGGCGGCGTCGTCGAGGCTGAAGCTGAAGACGTTCAAATTCTCTTTGATCCGGGCGAAGGAGCTTGCCTTGGGGATGGTGACATTGCCGAGCTGGACATGCCAGCGGAGGACGATTTGTGCCGGGGTCCTGCCGTGCGCGGCGGCGAGGTCCAGCACCACCGGGTCCTGCAGGACCTGGCCGCGGCCCAACGGGCTCCACGCCTCGGTGGTGATTCCGAGTTCGCGGTGCAGGGTGCGCAGCTCCTCCTGCTGGAGCCAGGGGTGCAGCTCGATCTGGTTGACGGCCGGGACGACTTCCGCGGTCTGCAGCAGGCGGTCCAGGTGGGACGGCTGGAAATTCGAGACCCCGATGGCCCGGGCCCTGCCCTCCCGGTACAGCGTCTCCATGGCGCGGTAGCTCTCGGGATACAGCCCGCGCTGCGGACAGGGCCAGTGGATCAGGTACAAGTCCACGTATTCCAGTCCGAGGTTGGCCATGGACGTGTCGAAGGCGCCCAGCGTGGCGTCGTAGCCCTGGTCGTCGTTCCAGAGCTTGGTGGTGACAAACAGGTCCTCGCGCGAGAGCGAGGGGGAGGACTCGCCGGATCCGCCGCGGGCGCCGTCGCGGCTTGAGAAACCGGACAGCGAGCCAATGCCCCGGCCAACCCCCGTCTCGTTGCCGTACATGGCGGCGGTGTCGAAGTGCCGGTAGCCGGCCTCCAGCGCCATGGTCACGAGTCCGGCGGCGTCCGCGGGGGGCACCTTGTAGAGTCCGAACCCCAGCTGGTCGATCAGTACTCCGTTGTTGAGGCTGAGCCGCGGCGAGGGTTTCATAGCACCGACTTTACCGACTCAGCCACCGGTACTCCCCACGGCACTCCCCACGGCGGGCCGGTTCAGGAGAAGCCGTCGAAGCTGACCAGCCGCCTGGCGCTGGCCTCGTCGAGGATCAGGTCGGTGGCCAGACCCGCGGCAAGGGCGCCGCGCAGGCCGTTGATCTTGGAGGCGCCCGACACCACACAGATCCTCCGGCGCACCTGGCGCAACTGCGCCAGGTCGGGGCCGGTGGAGCGTTCGTTGAGCGTGATGCCGTCCGAGGAACCGTCCGCGCGGAAGAACACCGTGGCCACGTCGCCCACGACGTCGGATGAGGCCAGGACCGCCAGGTCATCTTCATCGAGGTAGCCGCCCGCGTAGACGTGGCTGGGGTAGTCGGCGTCGACCGAGCCGACGCCGAAAATCGCGATGCTCATGCGGGCCTGCAGCTCAAGGACCCGTTGCACACTGCGCTCATTCCACATGGCCCTTTTCGTCGCGGCGTGGTCGAAGAACGCCGGGACCGGGAACTGCTCCACCCGTGCCCCGTAGGCGCTGCCAAAGCGCCGCATGATGTCGGAGGCGTAGGTGATGCCCGTGGTTTGCATGTTGCCCGCCCCGTTGAGCTGGACGATCACACTGTCGTGCGTGATCTTCCGGGTCAGGTGCCGGCTGACAGCGCTCAGGGTGGAGCCCCACGCGACCCCGATGATGGCATTGGAGTCCACCAGCGGGCCGATGGTGCGCGCGGCCTGCATGGCCACGCGGTCCAGTGTTTCCGCTTCATTCAGCGTGTCCACCACCGGAACGACGTGCACGTCGACCTTGTATTCGGCACGGATCATGCTTGCCAGTTCGGGGCCCGTGTCCAGCGGACTGCGGATCTGGATCTGCACCAGCCCCGATTCCCGGGCCGAGGAAAGCAGCCGGGACACCGTGGACCGCGATGTGCGGAGCTCCCGGGCGATCGCGTCCATGGTCAGGTCCTGCAGGTAATATAACTGGGCCGCGCGAAGAGCATCGGAGCTGCGTGAGGGCGTCATCCCATTTCCGTTCTGCACGTTTGTGCATAGAGCTTGACTCCATTTTCCATTAGTCCAAAGAATAGTGTTGAACGGCGGCGCGCCACGCGGTGCGCCGCGCAGAACCAAACCCAAAGGAGCAGTTCTTGGGACAGAAGGATTCAGCCCGCAACCAGGCATCGGCCGGCGAGCGAGCATCGGTGCAGAAGCTGCGGACGCGGCCCCACGCCCAGGTGCTGATCATCGGCGGCGGCATCAACGGAGTGGGCACGTTCCGGGACCTGGCCCTGCAGGGCGTGGACGTCGCCCTCGTGGAGCGCGGTGACTACTGCCAGGGGGCCAGCGGCGCCTCCTCGCACATGATCCATGGCGGCATCCGTTACCTCGAGAACGGCGAGTTCCGGCTCGTCCAGGAATCCGTGGTGGAACGTAACCGGCTGCTGCGCATCGCCCCGCACTACGTGAAGCCGCTCCAGACCACCATCCCCATCTTCAGCACGTTCTCCGGCATCCTTTCCGCTCCGCTGCGCTTCCTGACCCACAAGCAGCAGGGCGCCCCCACGGAACGCGGGGCCTTCCTGATCAAGCTCGGCCTGAGCATGTACGATTTCTTCTCCCGTGACGGCGGCACCGTCCCCCGCCACCAGTTCCGCGGACGCAAGCGGGCACTCGAAGAGCTGCCGCGCCTGCACCCGGGCATCAAGTACGCCGCCACGTACTTTGACGCTTCCGTCCACAACCCGGAGCGCCTGACCCTGGACGTGCTGCAGGACGGCGAGAAGGCAGGTACTGCGGGTGCCAGTGACGCCCGCGCCAGTAATTACCTTTCCCTCGTGTCCGTCCGGGACGGCGCAGGAACCGGGCGTACCGGAAGCACCGTGGAACTCCGCGACGAGCTCACCGGTGGACTCTTCGACTTCACCGCGGACGTCATCGTCAACACCACCGGCGCCTGGGTCGACCAGACCAACCAGGCGATGGGCGCGGCGTCGGCGTTCATGGGCGGCACCAAGGGATCGCACATCGTGCTGGACCACCCGGACCTGCTGGCGGCCTGCAACGGCCGCGAGATCTTCTTCGAACACACCGACGGCCGGATCGTGCTGATCTACCCGATGGGGGACCGCGTCCTGGTGGGCACCACCGACGTCGACGCCGACATGGCTGAGGACGCCGTGTGCACCCAGGCGGAGATCGACTACTTCTTGGACCTGATCGGCCACGTCTTCCCGGACATCGCCGTGGACCGGGAGCAGATCGTCTACACCTTCTCCGGTGTCCGCCCGCTGCCCAGGCATGACGCCACCCAGCCCGGCTTCGTCAGCCGCGACTACCGGATCGAACGCCGCGCCGGTGCCACAACGGGCGCTCGAGCAGGACAGGACGGCGGCGCCGTCGTGCTCAGCCTCGTCGGCGGCAAGTGGACCACCTTCCGGGCCCTCGCCGAACACCTGAGCAACGCCGTCCTCGCCGAGCTAGGGATGGAACGGAAAGTCTCGACGGCGAAACTCGCCATCGGCGGCGGCGCCGGCTTCCCGGACAGCGAGGACGGTGTGCAGCGCTGGATCAAGGGCCACATGGCCGCCGGACGTGACGCGGACCGCACGGCCGGACTGCTGACCCGCTATGGCACCCGCGCAGAGGAAGTCATCGGCTTCCTCGACGCCGCCCCGGGAGCCGCCCCGGACCGGCTCCTGCACTCGACCCGGGAACTCAGCGTCCGCGAGCTGGAGTTCATGGCCCGCAACGAGCAGGTCGGGCACCTGATCGACGTACTGATCCGCCGCACCTCCCTGGCCTTCCGGGGACTGGTGACCGGCGAGCTGCTGAACGAGGTTGCCGACATCCTCTCCGGCCCGCTGGGCTGGGACGCGGCGACGCGGTCGTCCGAGATCACCCACGCTCAGGAGGTGCTCAAGCGGTTCCACGGGGTCCAGGTCCACAGCCTGGTCTCCTGATAGACCTCGGCGCCCGGACGGGGGACGTCCGGGCGCAAGGACTGCGTGGTTCCCCTGGGGGGCCGGCGCAGTGGCCGGCCGGCGGCGGCAGCGCGTTGCCGGCCCAACAGTCCTTCAAACTCGCGAGGGACTGACAACAGAAAATTGAATTGAGGAGTCAAAGATGTCTCTTGAAATAGTTTTCATGTCCGAAGTATTCGGTACCGCAATGCTGACCCTGCTCGGTTGCGGCGTTGTGGCAAACGTTGCACTCAAAGGCACCAAGGGCAACAACGGCGGGTTCCTGATGGTCACCTGGGGATGGGGTGTCGCCGTCTTCGCCGGCGTTTATGTCGCCGTCATGTCCGGTGCACACATTAATCCGGCCGTCACGTTTGGCCTGCTTGTCAACGGCAAGACGGAGTACGCGCCGGGTGTCGCGGTCGACGTCGCCTCCACCTTCACCTACTTTGGCGGTCAACTGCTCGGTGCGTTCCTTGGCGCCGTGGTGATGTGGCTGGCCTACAAGCAGCACTTTGACGCCGAGCCGGAGCCCGCCAGCCAGCTGGCCGTGTTCTCCACCGGTCCGGCGATCCGCTCCGCCGCGTGGAACCTGATCACGGAGATCATCGGCACCTTTGTCCTCGTCTTCGTCATCCTGACCTTCGGCGGGACGCCGTCTGGGCTTGGCCCGCTCGCTGTGGCACTGCTCGTTGTCGGTATCGGCGTCTCCCTCGGCGGCCCCACCGGCTACGCCATCAACCCGGCCCGTGACCTGGGCCCCCGCATCGCCCATGCGCTGCTGCCCATGAAGGGCAAGGGATCCTCAGACTGGAGCTACTCCTGGGTTCCGATCGTCGGGCCGATGGTCGGCGGAGGCCTCGCCGGCCTGGTCGCGGCAGTCGTGCCGATCATCGCCTCCGCAGCCGCCTGACCCACCCACTACGCACTCATTCAACTGCCTGCCATAGACAAGGACGTCACCATGAACCAGTACGTAATCGCCATCGACCAGGGCACCACCAGCACCCGCTCCATCGTGTTCGACCACAGCGGCAACATCGTCTCCTCGGGGCAGCTGGAGCACGAACAGATCTTCCCGCAGGCAGGCTGGGTGGAGCACGACCCCGCCGAGATCTGGAACAACACCCGCGAGGTCATCGCCTCCGCGTTGTCCAAGGCGAACCTTACGCGCCACGACATCGCCGCCGTCGGCATCACCAACCAGCGTGAAACCGCAGTCGTCTGGGACAAGACCACCGGCAAGGCCATCTACAACGCGATTGTCTGGCAGGACACCCGCACCCAGCCGATCGTGGACGAGCTGGCCAAGGACGGGGGACCGGACCGGTTCAAGCAGAAGGTCGGCCTGCCGCTGGCCACCTACTTCTCCGGCACCAAGATCAAGTGGATCCTGGACAATGTTGAGGGTGCCCGTGCCAAGGCTGAGGCCGGGGACCTGGTCTTCGGCAACACCGACAGCTGGGTGCTCTGGAACCTGACCGGGGGGACCGACGGCGGTGTCCACGTCACGGATGTCACCAACGCCTCCAGAACCATGTTCATGGACCTGGAGACGCTTGCCTGGGACCAGGAGATCCTGGACGCCTTCGGTGTTCCGGCCTCCATGATGCCGGCCATCAAGTCCTCCTCCGAGGTCTACGGCACGGTGCACACCTCCCAGCTGCTGCGTGAGGTTCCGGTTGCCGGCATCCTGGGCGACCAGCAGGCCGCGACCTTCGGCCAGGCCGCCTTCGACGCCGGTGAAGCCAAGAACACCTACGGCACCGGCTGCTTCCTCATCTTCAACACCGGTGAGGACATTGTCCACTCCCAGAACGGGCTGCTGACGACGGTCGGCTACAAGCTCGGCGACGCCGCTCCGCACTACGCGCTGGAAGGTTCGATCGCGGTCACCGGTTCGCTGGTGCAATGGCTGCGTGACAACCTCGGCATGATCAGCAGCGCCGCGGAAGTGGAGACGCTGGCGGCCTCGGTGAAGGACAACGGCGGCGTGTACATCGTGCCCGCGTTCTCCGGCCTGTTTGCCCCGTACTGGCGGTCCGATGCCCGCGGCGCGATTGTGGGGCTGACCCGCTTCGTGAACAAGAGCCACATCGCCCGGGCGGCGCTGGAGGCCACGGCATTCCAGACCCGCGAGGTGCTGGACGCCGTCAACGCGGACTCGGGTGTGCCGCTGACGGAGCTGAAGGTCGACGGCGGCATGGTCGCCAACGATGCGCTGATGCAGTTCCAGGCGGACATCCTCGGCGTCCCGGTGATCCGGCCCAAGGTCGTGGAGACCACGTCCCTGGGCGCTGCCTATGCCGCCGGTCTGGCCGTCGGCTTCTGGAAGGACCTCGGTGAATGTTCGGCCAACTGGGCCGAGGACAAGCGCTGGGAGCCGCAGATGGACCAGGCGGAGCGCGAGCGCCAGATGCGTCTCTGGAAGAAGGCTGTCACCAAGTCCATGGACTGGGTCGACGACGACGTGAAGTAGGTCCGGCAAGCCGATGCCTTCACTGTTAAGGGGGCCCCGCCCGCTTCGCGGACGCCCGAAGCCGCTCCCGGGCCCCCTTAACAGCTCGGCCTATCGGGGCCGGCCGCTTCAGCCGCTAGTGGAGACTTACGTAGTGCCGATGGCCGGTGCGCTAAAGTAGAGCTATGCGTGCGATCCTCCTGCTTAGCTAGCCGCCCGGCATCCCGACGAGAACTCGGATTGCCGAGCGGCAGCCCCTCCGTGTCGAGGGGCTTTTGTGTGTCTGGACCCGTTTGGGCGGGCGGCAGGGGAACGGGCCGGGCCGGATTCGGCCTGCGTCCGGGATTGACGGTAGAAGACTTGTCGGTACGAGACTTGACCGAACATAAGGCTTGACAGAACAGAAGAGGCCAGCAGTGAGCGTTCAGCCGGAAACAGAGACCGGAACACCAGCAGCCGCAGCGGAGACCCCTGAAGAGGGTGCCTACAGCTTCGCGGCCATGGAAGCCAAGTGGCCGCAGGTCTGGGAGGACCTCAAGGTCTTCACGCCCGTCGACGACGGGTCGAAGGAGCGCCGGTACGTGCTGGACATGTTCCCGTACCCCTCCGGAGATCTCCATATGGGCCACGCCGAGGCGTTCGCCATGGGCGACGTCGTCGCGCGCTACCTCCGCCAGCAGGGCTACGACGTGCTGCACCCGATCGGCTGGGATTCCTTCGGGCTGCCCGCCGAGAACGCGGCCATCAAGCGCAATGCGCACCCCAGCGAGTGGACGTACGCCAACATCGACACCCAGGCGGCGTCGTTCAAGCGCTACGCCATTTCCGCCGACTGGTCCCGCCGGATCCACACCTCCGACCCGGAGTACTACCGCTGGACGCAGTGGCTCTTCAAGCGCTTCCACGAGCGCGGACTGGCGTACCGCAAGAATTCCCCGGTCAACTGGTGCCCGAAGGACCAGACCGTGCTGGCCAACGAACAGGTGGTCAACGGTGCCTGTGAACGGTGCGGCACCCCGGTCACCAAGAAATCACTGAACCAGTGGTACTTCAAGATCACCGACTACGCCGACCGGCTGCTCGATGACATGGACGAACTGCGCGGCCACTGGCCCGAACGCGTCCTGGCCATGCAGAAGAACTGGATCGGACGCTCCGAGGGCGCGCACGTCACCTTCGTCATCGAAGCCGACGGTGCCCAACCCGCCAAGGACGTCACGGTCTTCACCACCCGCCCAGACACCCTGTACGGCGCGACGTTCTTCGTCGTCGCCGCGGACGCGCCGATCGCCCTCGAACTGGTCACCGGGGAACATGCAGCGGCCCTGGACGCGTACCGCGAACAGGTCAAGGCGCTCTCCGAAATCGAACGCCAGTCGACCGAGCGGGAGAAGACCGGCGTCTTCACCGGCCGCTACGCCATCAACCCGCTCAACGGCGAGAAGCTGCCAGTCTGGGCGGCCGACTACGTGCTGGCTGACTACGGCACCGGCGCCATCATGGCCGTCCCGGCCCACGACCAGCGCGACCTCGACTTCGCCCGGACCTTCGACCTGCCCGTGCGGGCAGTGCTGGACACCGGCGGGGAGGATCCCGCCGTCAGCGGCACGGCGACCTCCGGCGAGGGCACCCTGATCAACTCCGGGGCCCTGGACGGCCTGCCGAAGGCAGAAGCCATCCCGGCCGCCATCGGGATCCTGCAGCAGCAGGGCACGGGCGAGAAATTCGTGAACTTCCGGCTGCGCGACTGGCTGCTGAGCCGGCAGCGCTTCTGGGGCACCCCGATCCCGATCATCCACTGCCCCGCCTGCGGCGAGGTCCCGGTCCCGGACGACCAGCTGCCCGTCACCCTGCCGGCGGACCTGCGCGGCGAGGACCTGTCCCCGAAGGGCACGTCGCCGCTGGCAGCCGTCGAAAGCTGGGTCAACGTTCAGTGCCCCAGCTGCCACGGCCCGGCCAAGCGGGACACGGACACCATGGACACCTTCGTGGATTCCTCCTGGTACTTCCTGCGCTTCGTCTCGCCGCAGTACACGGACGGCCCGTTCGACCCGGAGAAAATCAACGACTGGATGCCGGTCGGGCAGTACGTGGGCGGCGTGGAGCACGCCATCCTGCACCTGCTCTACGCGCGGTTCTTCACCAAGGTCATCCACGACCTGGGCATGATCGACGCCGACGAGCCGTTCAGCGCGCTGCTGAACCAGGGCCAGGTGCTCAACGGCGGCAAGGCCATGAGCAAATCCCTGGGCAACGGCGTGGACCTGAGTGAACAGCTGGACAAGTACGGCGTCGACGCCGTCCGGCTCACAATGATCTTCGCCTCCCCGCCGGAGGACGACGTCGACTGGGCCGATGTCTCGCCGTCGGGCTCGGCGAAGTTCCTGGCCCGCGCCTGGCGCCTGGGCCAGGACGTCACGAGCGCGCCCGGCGTCGACTACGGCACCGGCGACCGGGCCCTGCGCGCCGTTACGCACCGCACGATCGCCGACGCGGAAGCCCTGCTGGAGCACAACAAGTTCAACGTGGTCGTCGCCAAGCTCATGGAACTGGTCAACGCGACCCGCAAGACGATCGACAGAGGCGCAGCCAGCGGAGCCGGCGGCGCCGATCCGGCGGTCCGTGAAGCGGTCGAGACCGTTGCGGTCATCCTGAGCCTCTTCGCGCCGTACACGGCCGAGGACCTCTGGAACGTGCTGGGACATCCCGCCTCGGTGGCCAACGCCGGCTGGCCGACGCACGACCCGGCCCTGCTCGTGCAGGACACCGTGACCGCCGTCGTCCAGGTCCAGGGCAAGGTCCGGGACCGGCTGGACGTCTCGCCGGAGATCGGCGAGGACGAACTGCGGGAACTGGCCCTGGCCTCGGAAAATGTCCAGCGCGCCCTTGACGGCCGAGGGATCCGCACGGTGATCGTGCGGGCGCCTAAACTGGTCAACATCGTCCCGGCCTGACCGGGTGCCTGCCGCCGGTGTCCGCCGGCGGCAGGCCATCAGCGCGAGTCCGTCAGCACGTGCAGACAGCAGGAGGTACTTCGTGTCCCACCGCGACCCCGCAGGGTGGCTGAAGGAGCGCCTCAGCGGCCTCCGGCAGGCCAAACAGTCCGCCGGAGGCCCGGCGGCCGGCCCCGCCGCCGTCGTGCGGACAGCCGTCGTCACGGACTCCGCCGCGGCGCTGCCGGTTGACTGGGTCCGTGCCGTCTCCGCCCACGGGCGGCTGACGGTCGTCCCGATGCCGGTGATGGTGGGTACGGAAATCTACGGCGAGGGCGAGGACGACCTCGCCGAGACGATCGCCCTTGCCCTTGCCAGCGGCAGGCCCGTCAAGACCTCGCGCCCTTCACCGGGGCAGTTTGAACAGGCGTATCTGGCGGCCCAGCGCAACGGCTTTGAGTCCGTCGTGTCGCTGCACATTTCCGGGGAGCTGTCCGGAACGGTGGACTCCGCACGGCTCGCCGCCGCCCGCGTGGACATCCCGGTGGAGGTCCTGGACTCGCGCACCGTGGGCATGGCGCAGGGGATGGGGGTCCAGGGCGCCGTAGCCGCGGCGGCGGACGGTGCGGACGCGGCGGACGTGCGCGCGTCCGCCGAGCACGAACTGGCACGCACCAAGGTGTACTTCTACGTGCCGAGCCTGGAACAGCTGCGCCGTGGGGGACGGATCGGAGCAGCGGCGTCGCTCTGGGGGACCGTGTTCTCGATCAAGCCCATTCTCGCGGTGGAGGACGGCAAAGTCGTTCCGCTGGAGAAGGTACGGTCGGCGGCGAAAGCCACCGCGCGGCTCAAGGAGATCGTTGTGGCCGACGCCGCCGGCCGGCCAGCGGGGCAGGCCCGGCTGGCCGTCCACCATTTCGGGAACCCGGCCGAGGCGGAACTGCTCGCGTCGCAACTGTCCGAAGAGGTACCCGGCGGTGTTCCCGTCCAGATCAGCGCCCTGCCGGCCGTGCTGGCTGCCCACGCCGGACTCGGTGTGCTGGCAGTGATCGTGGGGGAGCGCAGCACCCCCGCAGTCCAGGACATCCCCGCGGCGTCCTAGTCCGGCGCGCCACAGCTGTGTCCGGCTGTTTCCCGGTATCCACATAAGGCCCGCTGCCCCTGAACCGCGTGCCCGGGGCTTCGTACGATGGGCGCATGCCGCGCCACAATCCGGGGGACCCGACCAGCGCCGAACCGCGCCGCACCGACCGCAGGCTGGCGGCTGCCGTCCGTCCAACCGCCGGGACAGGCCTGCTCGACGGGCAGCCCTTCGCTTCTCCGTCCGCGGGACATCGGGATCCCGGTCCGGACGATTCCCCGGTCCGGAGCCCCCGCATCAGGTGGCGCACCGGATGGTATGCCGCCGCGCTCCTGTGCCTGCTTGCCGCGGCGTGTCTTGGCTGGTTCTGGTGGCAGGCGGCGAACGCCACAACGGAGGTCACTCCGCTCAGTTCCATCAACCCGACGCCGGCCGGCGGGCTGCAGGACCCCGAACTCCAAGCCGGACCCTCCACCGGACCGTCAACCGCCCCGGACGCTTCCCCCGGCGGCGGCGGTGACAGCGGCGACGGCGACGGCGGCGGAGCGGACGCCCCGGACAGCATCATCGTGCATGTTGCCGGCGCGGTGGTCCGTGCCGGCATCGTGGAGTTGCCGCGGGGCAGCCGCCTGCACGAGGCCATCGCAGCGGCCGGAGGCGGTGCCCCGGGCGCGGACCCGGACCAGCTGAATCTCGCGGCCGTGCTCGAGGACGGGCAGAAGGTCCTGGTGCCACGACAGGGTGAAACCGCGCCGGCCGAGTCTGCCCCGGGGAGTGACGCGGGCGCCCGGGGAAGCCCGGGCAGCGGTTCCGCTCCCACAGCGGGAAAGATCAACTTGAACACGGCCGGAGCCGAGGAGCTGGCCACCCTCCCGCGGGTGGGCCCGGTGCTTGCCCAGCGGATTGTGGACTGGCGCAAGCAGCACGGCAACTTCCAGCGGATCGAGGAGCTGGACGCCGTGGACGGGTTCGGGCCCAAGCTGCTCGAGGGCGTGCTGCCCCTGGTCCGGGTGTGAGGGCGGGCCGGACATGGAACGGATGAATCGCTGGCAGCGGTACGTTGATGCCGCGGTCGGAGGGACGCCAAGGGATCCCCAAACGACAGGGCCCGCCGCGGGCCCCCACGCCCCCGGGCCGGCGCAGGCGCCGGCGGGGCACCCGCAGGCCGTCCCGCAGCGCCGCCGCCATCTGCGGCTCCGTGGCCGGCTTCTGTCGTTCGCGGCCCGCGGGCACGCCGGCCCGGCCCGGGAGAGCACCCTCCGCAGGACCGATGTGCGCCTGGTCCCCGCGGCTGTGCTCGTGTGGGCAACGGCCGCTGCGGGACACCACCTGCACCCTGCGGCGCTTGCCGCCCTCTGCCTGGTCTTCGTGGCGGGCTCGGGACTGCTGCTGCTCAGGGCAGTATCCACCGCCGGGGCACGGCGGCACGGCGCACCGCAGCGGCGGAGCTTCCATGCGACGCTGGCCGGGGCCCTGCTGCTCGCCGCTGCGGCGGGCGGGCACGGCACCGCCGATTCCTCCCGCCGGCACGAAGGCGCTGTGGCCGCCGCAGCCGCCGCGAACACAGCCGTCGCAGTGGACGTGGAGATAGCGGGTCCGCCCCGGCAGCTCAGGACGCCGGGGCGTTCCGGACTCGCGGACCGGTGGGCGGTCCCGGTCACCCTGATCGAGATGACCTTCGACTCGCGCCGGGTGCAGGCGCAGGCCAGGTTGCTGGTCCTGGGTGGCGCCGACTGGGAACATGCAGCCCCGGGCCAGCGGATCCGCACGACCGGCAAACTCAAGCCGCCCGGGCCGGGGCAGCCGGAAGCAGCGGTCCTCTCGGCCAGCTCCGCCCCGCTGACGCTCGGGGCGGCCGCGACCTGGCAGCGGGGCCCGGTCGAACTCCGTGCCCGTTTCACCGCTGCCGCCGGGCACTTCGACGGTGACGCCCGGGGACTCCTGCCGGGCATGGTGACCGGTGACACCAGCGCCCTCGATGCAGAGCTGGACGCGGCCATGAAGTCCGTCGGGATGACGCACCTGACTGCGGTCAGCGGCGCCAACTGCAGCCTCATCCTGGGCGCCCTGCTGCTGGCCGCCCGAAGCCTGCGGTTCAACCGGGCGTCCGCAGCGGTCCTTTGCCTTGCGGGGCTGGGCCTGTTTGTCCTGATGGTCGGACCGGATGCCAGTGTCCTGCGGGCCGCCGTGATGGGCGCCATCGGGCTCGTTGCCCTGGCCGGCGGCCGGCCCGGGCGGGGTTTGAGCTTCCTGTGCCTCGCCGTGATCGGACTTGTGCTGGCACAGCCGGGGCTCTCCACCAGCTTCGGATTCCTGCTCTCCGTGCTTGCGACCCTCGGCATCGTGGTGACGGGCAGGCCGATCATGGCCTGGTTCCCGGCTGCGGTCCCGCGCTGGTTCGCCGCAGGATTGGCAGTTCCGCTGTCCGCTCAAGCTTTCTGCGCACCGGCGATCATCCTCCTGCAACCGCAGTTCTCCACCTATGCCCTGCCCGCCAACCTGGCCGCCGCCGTGCTCGTCGCACCGGTCACGCTGCTGGGGACCGCGGCCGTGCCGCTGGTGCCGCTGGCCCCGGCCCTCGCCGCCGCGCCGCTGGGCATCGCTGCGGCGTTCGCCACCGGGGTCGGAGCCATCGCCCGCTACTTCGCGGGCCTGCCCGGGGCGGTCCTCCCGTGGCCGGAAGGAGCGTTCGGCGCTGCCTCGATGGCACTCTTCTCCGCCTGCACCCTCGCCGCCTGGTGGCTGCCCTTCCACCCCGCCCGCACCGTCGCGCTGGCCCGGGCGGCGCATGAACGGACAGTGGCGTTGCTCAACCGAATCCCTCCCCGCGGCGGCGGACCGCGGGGACCGCGGGGACCGGCGGGAGGGTCCCGGCCCGGCTTGGTGCACCGCCCGGGCCGTGGCAGGCTTAGAGTCTGCAAACAATTTTCCGGGAGGAAACCTCAGTGGCTGCTGCCCAGACCCCACGTGCACGGCCCGCCGCTTCGAACACCGCCACCTGGCGCGACGTGACCCCGGCCGCCGTCGTCCTGGTCGGCGGACCGGAAGACTACCTGGGGTCCCGTGCCATGGACCGCATCCGTGCCCAGGTCCGCGCCGCAGCCCCCGATGTCG
The DNA here is from genome assembly GCF_055412885.1 of Pseudarthrobacter leeuwenhoeki. Lineage (NCBI taxonomy): Bacteria > Bacillati > Actinomycetota > Actinomycetes > Micrococcales > Micrococcaceae > Pseudarthrobacter > Pseudarthrobacter leeuwenhoeki. Next base: position 90,932 of record NZ_JBVAYY010000008.1, read on the forward strand.
AAGTCACCCGGCTCAATGCCGGCAACTACGAGCCAGGCTCCCTCGCCATGAACGTCAGCCCGTCCCTCTTCGGTGAGCAGAAGCTCATCGAGGTGGAGGCCCTGGAGGGCATGAATGATGCTTTCCTGGCCGACGGGCTGAAGTACCTCGCCCGGCCCGAGCCCGACGCCGTGCTGGTCCTCCGCCATAGCGGCGGCGTGCGCGGCAAGAAGCTCCTGGACGCTGTCAAGGCAGGCGGGTGGCCGGTGGTGGACTGCCAGCCCTTGAAGAAGGACGCCGACAAGATCGCCTTCGTGACGTCCGAGTTCAAGGCCGCGTCCCGGCGCATCGATCCCGACGCCGTGCATGCCCTGGTCAACGCTGTCGGCGCCCATCTGGCTGAACTCGCCGCCGCCTGCAGCCAACTGATCGCCGATGCCACCACCGGGGTGGATTCCGCCATGGTGGACCGGTATTACGGCGGCCGGGTGGAAGCCACCGCTTTCAAGGTCGCCGACGCGGCAATGGCCGGGAACGCCCCGCTGGCGCTCTCCACCCTGCGCCACGCCCTCGACACGGGCGCGGACCCGGTGCCGCTGGTGGCCGCGCTGGCCTCGAAGCTGCGGACCCTCGCCAAGGTTGCCGGGGCCCAGGGCTCCTCGTCGCAGATTGCCAAGCAGCTGGGGATGCAGCCCTGGCTTGTCGAGCAGGCGCAGCGTGAGGTGCGGCGCTGGACTCCGGAGGGGCTCGTCCGGTCCATCCAGGTGACCGCCGAGGCCGATGCCCAGGTCAAGGGCCTGTCCCGGGACCCTGTCTACGCCGTCGAACACGCCGTGACGGTGATTGCAACGTCGGTGCGCCGCTGATTCCTGGCTTCGGGTGCGCGTTCCCGCCCCGCCGCCGCGGCCGGGGCCATGATGTGCCGTGCCAGGACCTGCCGTTTAACTGGAAGCGGCCGGCACCCGAGGGTGCCGGCCGCAATCATCAGTTCAAGTGAACTGGAAACCTTAGAGCGCGTTGACCTTCTTGGAGATGGCCGACTTGCGGTTTGCAGCGTTGTTCTTGTGGAGAACGCCCTTGCTGACAGCCTTGTCCAGCTTGCGGCTGGCGGAAAGCAGCGCGGTAGCCGCAGCATCCTTGTCGGTGGACTCAACGGCGGTGTTGACGGCGCGGATGGCCGTCTTAAGCTCGGACTTGACTGCGTTGTTACGCAGGCGTGCCTTCTCGTTGGTGAGGATGCGCTTCTTCTGGGACTTGATATTAGCCACGTGTGAACTCTCTTTTTCAATGCGGAAAATGGTCTAGAGGGCTTTCAGATTGGCCATTGACTGAGCGGCGTGGGGATACCTGTGGCGACCAACCATCTGTGGCCGTCGACCTGCACGGACACACAGCTGTCAATAGTAGCAGAGAGGCCGGCGGGGTGGCGATTTAACGGCGTTCAGCGCCAGCCGTGGCGGCTCCGCAGGGCGGCGGCGATGAGGCTGAAGCTTCCGGCGTCGAGGATGGCGCCCTCGCGCCGGACATCCTGCGGGTTGATCTGCAGGATGCGGTCCAGTTTCGCTTCGCTGGGACGCCGTTGCCGGTCCCAGGGGCCGGTGCCGATGTCAACGTAGTCGTCCGCGCGGCCCGCGTCGCCGTCGTGGTCCCTGCTGGTGAGCATCAGGGCGAGCAGATAGCGGCCGCTCGAGCCCACCAGCAGCACCGGCCGGTCCTTGCCCCGCGAGTGGTCCTCTTCATACGGCACCCACGTCCAGACGACTTCGCCGGGTTCGGGGCGGCCGTTGGGGGAGGGCGCGTAGCTGGCCTTTGCCGTTCCGCGGAAATCGCCGGGATATGCGTTGGCCAGGCCGACGGCGGCGCCGTGGCCGGTCCCCGGGCGTGCGCCGGTCTTCGCGCCGGTCCGTCCCGGCCGGGCCCTTGTTCCGGGCTTGGCCTGAGCGGCCGGTCCGGCAGTGCCGGAGTTGCCGGGAGGAGTGCCCGGGCGCCCCTCCAGGAAGCGTAAGGTGCTGCGCACAGCATTACCGATTGAGCGTAAGTTCCAGGCCATGGGGAAACAGTACCGGCAGCCCGCCCAGTCAGGCGGCAGCCTGAAGGCGGGGATGCACTCCCATGGGCCCGGACGTGGGAGACTATAGGTTCAGAGATGCGGCACGTCGCAGGCTGGGAAACCAGCCCCCGCGCCGATCTGTGGAAAAGCCAACAGTATTGCCAACAGTAAGGACCCTGCGTGTCTCCCATGGCCCGCACCGCCCCGGTGCCCGCGGCAACAGATCCGGCCATCATCCGGAACTTCTGCATCATTGCGCACATTGACCACGGCAAATCCACGCTGGCCGACCGGATGCTCCAGTACACCGGCGTTGTCCAGTCCCGTGACATGAAGGCCCAGTACCTGGACCGCATGGACATTGAGCGCGAACGCGGCATCACCATCAAGTCCCAGGCAGTCCGTATGCCCTGGGAGCTCGACGGCACCAGCTACGCGCTGAATATGATCGACACTCCCGGACACGTTGACTTCACCTACGAGGTCTCCCGCTCGCTCGCGGCCTGCGAAGGCGCCGTGCTGCTGGTCGACGCGGCCCAGGGCATCGAGGCCCAGACCCTCGCCAACCTCTACCTGGCGATGGAAAACAACCTCACCATCATCCCGGTCCTGAACAAGATCGACCTCCCTGCAGCCCAGCCCGAGAAATACGCGGCGGAACTGGCCAACCTGATCGGCGGCGACCCCGACGACGTGCTCCGCGTCTCCGGCAAGACCGGCATGGGCGTCGAGGTCCTGCTCGACAAGATCGTCCGCGACCTTCCCGCCCCGACGGGTGACCCCAACGCCCCGGCCCGCGCCATGATCTTCGACTCGGTCTACGACACCTACCGCGGCGTGGTCACCTACGTCCGCGTCGTGGACGGCATGCTGCACCCCCGCGAACGCATCCAGATGATGTCCACCCGCGCCACCCACGAACTCCTCGAGATCGGCGTCAGCTCCCCGGAGCCCACCCCCTCCAAGGGCCTCGGCGTCGGTGAAGTGGGTTACCTCATCACCGGCGTGAAGGATGTCCGGCTGTCCAAGGTGGGCGACACCGTCACCAACCTTGCCAAGCCGGCCACCGTGTCCCTCCCCGGCTATGCGGATGCCAAGCCGATGGTCTTCTCCGGCCTGTATCCCCTGGACGGCACGGACTACCCGGTGCTCCGCGATGCGCTGGAGAAGCTGATGCTCAACGACGCCGCGCTGGTGTACGAACCGGAGACGTCTGCCGCGCTGGGCTTCGGCTTCCGGGTGGGATTCCTGGGCCTGCTGCACCTGGAAATCACCCGCGAGCGGCTCGAACGCGAATACAACCTGGACCTCATTTCCACCGCCCCCAACGTGGAATACGAGGTCACGCTGGAGGACAAGAAGGTCGTCCACGTAACGAACCCCAGCGAATACCCCACCGGAAAGATCGCGGAAGTCCGCGAACCGATGGTCGCCGCCACCATCCTGGCGCCCAACGAGTTCGTCGGCGCCATCATGGAGCTGTGCCAGAGCCGGCGCGGAGTCATGGGCGGCATGGACTACCTCTCCGAGGACCGGGTGGAAATCCGTTACCGCCTGCCGCTGGCCGAGATCGTCTTCGACTTCTTCGACATCCTCAAGTCCAAGACCCGCGGCTACGGCTCGCTGGACTGGAAGGCCGACGGCGACCAGGTGGCCGACCTCGTCAAGGTCGACATCATGCTCCAGGGCGAACAAGTGGATGCCTTCTCCGCCATCACGCACCGTGACAAGGCCTACGCCTACGGTGTGATGATGACCGGCAAGCTCCGCGAACTCATTCCGCGGCAGCAGTTCGAGGTGCCCATCCAGGCCGCCATCGGTTCCCGGATCATCGCGCGGGAAAGCATCCGCGCCATCCGCAAGGACGTGCTCGCCAAGTGCTACGGCGGTGACATCACCCGGAAGCGCAAACTGCTGGAAAAGCAGAAGGAAGGCAAGAAGCGCATGAAGATGGTGGGCCGCGTCGAGGTCCCGCAGGAAGCCTTCATCGCCGCCCTCACCACGGACGAGTCCAAGGACAAGGCCAAGAAGTAGCGGTGCCAGTGATGACTGTCCCTGCGCAGGCAGGCCCGCACCGTGCCTAGCGCCCTCCCGCTGGGCGACCCGGCGCCGCCGGACGGGCTGTTGCCGGCCCAGGCGCTGGAAGGGGCCCCGGGCCGGGCCTTTGGATTGTATGTGCACATCCCGTTCTGTGCCGTGCGCTGCGGGTATTGCGACTTCAACACCTACACCGCCACGGAGCTCGGCGGCGGGGCCTCCCAGGGCGCCTACGCCGGCACCGCCATCGCGGAGCTCGACTTCGCAGCGGCGGCCCTGCAGGGCAGCGGCCTGCCGGCACGCCCGCTCAGCACGGTCTTCTTCGGCGGCGGGACACCCACACTGCTCCCCGCCGCGGACCTGGCCCGGATCCTCACCACCGCCATTGGGGCCTGGGGCCTCGATCCCGGCGCCGAGGTCACCACCGAGGCGAACCCGGACTCCGTCACCCCCGAGTCCCTGCAGCTGCTGGCCGGCGCCGGGTTCACGCGGGTGTCCTTTGGCATGCAGTCCGCGGTGCCGCACGTCCTGAAGGTGCTGGACCGCACCCACACCCCCGCCCGGGTGCCCCAGGCGGTCCAGTGGGCCCGGGACGCCGGCCTCGCCGTCAGCCTCGACCTGATCTACGGAACGCCGGGGGAGTCGCTGGCCGACTGGCGCTACTCGCTGGAGACGGCACTGTCCTACGGGCCGGACCACATCAGCGCCTACGCGCTGATTGTTGAGGAGGGCACCAAACTCGCCGCGCAGATCCGCCGCGGTGAAGTGCCGGGAATCGACGACGACGACCATGCGGCCAAATACGAACTCGCCGACGAACTGATTTCGGCCGCCGGGCTCTCCTGGTACGAGGTCAGCAACTGGTCCCGCACGCCGGAGCAGGCCTGCCGCCACAACCTCGCCTACTGGCGGGGGGACGACTGGTGGGGGATCGGCCCGGGCGCGCACTCACACATCGGCGGCGTGCGCTGGTGGAACGTCAAGCACCCCACCGCCTATGCCAACCGCCTGGGGTCCGGGCTGTCGCCGGCAGCCGGCCGGGAAACCCTCGATTCGGAGACCCGCAACGTGGAGCGCGTCATGCTGGAAGCGCGGCTGAACTCCGGGCTGGAGATCGCCAGCCTGGGCGGGCTGGGTGACACCGGGCGGCACGCCGTTGCCGGACTCATCGCCGACGGTCTCGTGGATCCGGTGGCGGCCTTCCGTGGCAGCCTCGTCCTGACACTCAAGGGCCGGCTGCTCGCCGACGCCGTGGTCCGCAGGATCCTGCCGGACTGACCCATCCAGGGCGGGACTGCGTTCCTACTTGATCCTGCGGAGGTTGAACCGGTAGCGGTACGGCTGGCCGCGGTTGACGTGGATGCCGGCCGCGACCGAGAAGCACGTCACGGCAATCCAGATGACCGTGGCCAGGACCGCGAAGATGTTGCCCACCACCGGGATGAAGACCAGCAGGTTGCACACTACGGCGGCAAGGGTGGGCGGCAGTGTGAAGTTGAGGGCCTCCTTGGACTCCTGCGCCGTGAACGGGCCGCGGTCCTTGAAGATCAGGTAGATCAGCAGCGAGGGAACGCAGCCCAGGATGCCGCCGAAGTGCGCCAGTGTGGCCCACTGGCGGTCCTCGTTTGCCGTCAGCGGCAGCGCATTTGCGGGAACGCCGTGGTACGGGGGCTGGCCATGGCCGGCCTGGTTGCCAGTGTGTTCGCGTGCGTCATCTGCCACGGTGTTGTCCTTTTAGATTGCGGTGGTGCGTTGCTGCCTGGAGGTGCCAGGGCTGCGCGGGGAGCGTAGCCGCCGTACCAAGAATACGTGCTCGGGCACGGAAGCACCGATCGGCCCGCTGGCGGGGGTGCGCGGCAAGGCTCCTCAGGGAACGGTGAGGAAGTCGATGACCTCCTCCACCCGTCCCAGCAGGGAGGGTTCCAGATCGGCGTAGCTGCGGACCGCGCCGAGGAGCTTTTGCCAGCCCAGGCCGATGTCCTCCTTGGTGCTGTGCGGCCAGCCGAAGGCCATCAGGATACCCGTCTTCCAATCCACGCCGCGGGGAATCACCGGCCACTTCTCGATTCCCAGCACGGCGGGCCGGATCGCCTGCCAGACATCGACGTAGGGGTGGCCGACGATCAGGACATTGCCGGCCGCGCCGGGGGACGCCATCACCGCCTGGGCGATCCGGGATTCCTTTGAATCGGGAACCAGATGGTCCACCAGGACACCGAGCCGGCGCCCGGGCCCGGGCCCGAAGGCGGCCACGGCACCAACGAGGTCATCAATGCCGTGCAGCGGCTCGACGACGATGCCCTCCACCCGGAGATCGTCACCCCAGACCTTTTCGACGAGTTCGGCGTCGTGCTTGCCCTCCACCCAGATCCGGCTCGCTTTGGCCACCTGGGCGCGCTGCCCGGCCACCCGGACGGAACCGGAGGCTGTTCTCGTGCCGGCGGCGGCTGCGGGGGCCCGGGGGACCGGCGGCATCAGCCGGATCGGCTGGCCCTCCAGCAGGAAGCCGAAGCCGAGACGGAAGGACCGGGACTTGCCGCGGCGGTCTTCGAGGGCAACGACGTGCATGCCGCCGGACTTCTCCACCCGGGTGACGGCACCCACCCAGCCGGACTGCACGTCTTCGAGCACCATTCCGCGCTCCACCGGCACGTCCGGCAGCTGGGCCTTGACGGGGGCAGACAGGTCCTGGGGGCCCCAATTCTGGTACGACATGGCTTACACACTTACCTTGCGCTCGGTTTGCTGCGGCGGGCTGTGCCCGAAAACACCCGCCCCGGGAGGAACGCCCGGAGCGAACTCAATGCTAACAATGCGGCGACTCATATTAGACTGGTTAGCACTAAGGCATGGCGAGTGCTAATCACCATGCCTTTGTGCCAGGACAGTATCAGGGCGGCCGGCGAACGGCTGCACCGGGTGCGGGACAGTCGAATGGAGGTGGACCGTGAGCGAACCACGCAAGCTCGAAGTGCTGCGCGCCATCGTGGTGGACTACGTCCATTCACGGGAACCCGTCGGCTCCAAAGCCCTCGTGGAGCGGCACCACCTCGGGGTGTCCAGTGCCACGATCCGCAATGACATGGCGGCCCTGGAAGACGAGGGCCTCATTACAGCGCCGCACACCAGCGCCGGGCGCATCCCCACGGACAAGGGCTACCGGCTCTTCGTGGACCAGATTTCGGCGGTCAAGCCGCTCTCCCCGCCGGAACGCCGCGCCATCCAGGCACTGCTGGAGGGTTCCGAGGACCTCGACGATGTCCTGGACCGGACCGTGCGGCTGCTCGCGCAGCTGACCAACCAGGTCGCCGTCGTGCAGTACCCCCACCTCAGCCGGGCCAAGGTGCGGCACATCGAATTTGTCCTGCTGGCGCCCCGCAAGGTGCTCGCAGTGCTGATCGCGGACACCGGGAAAGTGGAACAGCGGGTCATCGACGCGGGTCAGGATCTTTCCGACGAGGTCCTGTCGGAACTGCGCACACGGTTTCTTGGCAGCCTCCCGGGCACCCCGCTGAACCTGCTGCCGCAGTCGCTGCAGCCGGTCATTGCCAGCTGCCCGCCTGCGCGGCGCAGCGCCGCGCAGGCGCTGGCGCGCGGCCTTGAGGCGCTGGCCACCAGCAGCCGCGAGGAGCGTATGGTCATGGCCGGGACCGCCAACCTGGCCCGCTCCAACGTCGACTTCCCGCTCAGCATCGGCCCGGTGCTGGAAGCCCTCGAGGAGCAGGTGGTCATGCTCCGCCTGCTGAGCGACATGGCCGAGGACCCGCGCGGTGTGACGGTCAGCATCGGCCGGGAAAACCCGTATGACGGACTCGCGGAGGCCTCGGTGGTGGCGACCGGCTACGGCCCGGACGCAACGGCGAAAGTCGGAGTGCTGGGCCCCACCCGGATGGACTATCCGACCACCATGGCCGCCGTCCGGGCCGTAGCCCGCTACCTTTCGCGGATTCTCGGCCCCTGACGAACCGCGCAGACCCGGCTGGCCTGACGGCCCGACGGGCCGGCACCAGACTTCTTGCCCCCAACAGGCAGTGCCCCACCGGCAGTACAAATAAGGAAGAGATACACATTTTGAGCAGCCATTACGACGTTCTGGGAGTCTCCCGGGAAGCTACCGGAGAAGAGATCAAGAAGGCCTACCGCAAGCTGGCGCGGACCCTTCACCCGGATGTGAACCCCAGTGATGACGCCCCGGACCGCTTCAAAGCCGTCACCCACGCCTATGAGGTGCTGTCCGATCCGCAGAAACGCCGGATCTACGACACCACAGGCAACGAGAACGGCACCGACAACGGCTCCGGCGGCGGCAGCTACGCCGGCCAGGGCTTCGCGTTCCAGGACATTTTCGAGACCTTCTTCGGCGCCGGCGGCCAGTCCGGTCCGGCCTCCAGGGTCCGCCGCGGCCAGGACGCCCTGATCAGCGTCCGGATCGACCTCCGCGACGCGGTGTTCGGCGTCAACAGGAAACTCGAAGTGGACACGGCCGTCACCTGCCCCACCTGCGAGGGCTCGTGCTGCCGTGAAGGCAGCCACCCGGAACGCTGCGACATCTGCGGCGGCAGCGGCCAGGTCCAGCGCGCCGTGCGTTCCATCCTCGGACAGGTCATGACCGCGGCCCCCTGCGGGTCCTGCGAGGGATTCGGCACCGTCATCAAGGATCCCTGCAACGAATGCGCCGGCCAGGGCAGGATCCGCAGCCGCCGCTCCCTGACGGTCAAGGTTCCCGCCGGCGTCGCAACCGGCACCCGCATCCAGCTCTCCGGGCAGGGCGAGGCCGGACCTGCCGGCGGCCCCGCGGGCGACCTCTACGTCGAGATCCGGGTCAACAACGACGCCACATACGTGCGCGACGGCGACGATCTGCACGCGAGCCTCAACATCCCCATGACGGCCGCCGCGCTGGGCACCGAGCTGACCCTCGACACCTTCGACGGCCAGCAGGAGATCGACGTCAAGGCCGGCACCCAGTCCGGGGAGGTCATTACGCTCCGCGGGCTCGGCGTCACCCACCTGCGCGGCTACGGCCGCGGCGACCTCAAGGTCCACCTCCAGGTGGACACCCCCGCCAAGCTCGACGCCGCCCAGGAGGATCTGCTCCGCCAGCTCGCCAAGCTGCGCGGGGAACAGTTCAGCGAAGGAAAGCTTGCCGCGAGCGGCGGGGTCTTCGCGAAGCTTCGGGACCGGCTCGGTAACCTGTAGCGGTGAGCAACCCGGTCTTCTTCACTGCCCCCGGCACCCTGGATGCGGTGGTCCCCGGTTCCGTCTTTGTCCTTGACGGACCCGAGGCCCGCCATGCGGTCACGGTGAAACGGCTTGCCCTGGGGGAGGCCGTGGACATCGCCGACGGGGCCGGAAAGCGCCTGACCGGTACCGTGGTTGCTGCCGCGCCCGGCGAACTCTCCGTGGAGTGCTCCGGACTCACCGAGGAGCCCCGGCCCGGGGTCCGGCTCGTCCTGGTCCAGGCCCTCGCGAAGGGCGACCGGGACGAACTCGCTGCCGAAACCGCCACAGAACTGGGGATCGACGCCGTCGTCCCCTGGCAGGCGGAACGCTCGATTGTCCGATGGAAGCCGGAACGCGCGGCGAAGGCCCACGCCAAGTGGCAGTCCGTCGTCACGGCGGCGGCCAAGCAGGCACGCCGCGCCTGGATCCCGGAGGTCCGCCCCGCCGTCGACGGCGCCGGGTTGCAGGCGGCGGTGGCGGCGGCTGACCTCGCCATCATCCTGCACGAGGATGCCGTGCGTCCGCTGCGCCGGGTTCTGGAGGCCTGGCTTGAGGCCGGCTCCACGGTCGACGGCCTGGGCGACGGCTCCGCTGTCGACCGGGCAGACGAGAGCAGCGAGGTGCTGCTGATCGTCGGACCCGAGGGCGGCATCAGCCCGCGGGAAGTGACCAGGCTCTGCGATGCCGGCGCGGTGACTGCCCTGCTGGGGCACCACGTGCTTCGCTCGTCCACTGCAGGTCCCGCCGCGACGGTCCTCGCCAGCGACATCCTGGGCCGCTGGTAGCGGCAGGCCCGGCAGGGTCAGCGGCTGGGTCCGGATCGGCCGGCTGGCCGGCTATTTGACCGTGAACCCGCGGGTGTCGACGTTCAGATCCTCGGCGGGGTTGGCCTCGTCGAGCTGCGACACCCGGACCTCATAGGTGCCGGGCCCAAGGCTGGCAGAGAGGCTGAACGCTCCCGACTGGCCGGTCTCGGCCGAGGCCGTGACTGACCCGTTCAGGTACCTAATCTCAACGCTGCCGTCGACGCGCAGGATCTCCCAGCGGAGTCTGCCCCCTGGAGCGGTGCTGCGGCCGGAGATCTTGACGGTGCCGTCCTCCACGGAGGCCCCTTCCTGGGGATCAATGATCCACACGGGGGCGACCATCCCGGCGCTGCGTGCGGTCGGGGAGCCCAGCCGGACGTGGTTGAAGGCGATGTAGTCCGTGTGCCCGTCCACGAGCACCACCACCTGGATCTGCTGGCCGGTATCGACCAGCCCCGCGCTGGCAGCGGCCGCTGTCGCGGTGTAGACAAGCTGCTGGACCGCGCGCTCGGCCATGACGGGGTCCACATTGGAGTTGAAGGCGTCCGCGGACATATCCACCGTGATGATGTTTTTGCCCGAGATGGAGCTTGCCAGTTCCTTCGGGTTCTGCCACGGAGTGAAGAAGTCCGGGTCCAGCGGCTTCTCGGACATCATGACCCGGAGCGCCCGCGTGACCGGGTTGTCCTGTTCCGGAACGTCACGGAACTCCCGGTAAAGAAACACGCTGTCGTTGCTCCGGCCGATCCAGTACACCGGCGCCCTGTTGGATGCCTGCGAAGTTTCCAGCGGCGCGCTGGTGGCCGGCGCCGATGCCTGGGGAGGCAGGACCTGCGACGGGGTAGCGGAATCCGTAACGCCGGTCTGCGGGGTCGCCACGCAGCCGGCGAGGGCCAGTGCCAGCGCTGCAGGCAACACCAGAAGCGGCACGCCCGGACATTTACGCCTGGCTGCCGCTGTCTGTCCCGTCCCGCGTTCCCTGATGGCCGTTGCCCTCCGCCGCTCCGTTATCCAGTTCACATCGGCCCGCCAGCCGGGCTCAAAAAGCCGTGGCGGGGGCCGGTTTCCAGCATGGCATACGGGCCCGGCACGCAAGCGTGGAATCGGCCGGCGGGCGGGAACTGCAACGGGAACGATATGAGGCCGATACGAAGTTGATACCTAAACGCGGGAAAGGTGCCGGATGACGCCGGGCGGGAGGCCCGGCGTACCGTCCGCCGGACGCGGTGCGCAGCCCCTCACTGGCGTAAGATGGAGGGACCCGCTGACACCCGGAACCAGAAGGCGAGCACCATTGTCGAATCAAGCGCCGTCGAATCAAGCGCCGCGGGACCGGATCAGCGGACCGACCATTTCCTTTACCGGAGGGGACCAGAGGCCCGCGGGCCAAGACCATGACTGAAGCAGCGAACGGCAAGGCCCGGATCAGCGCCGGAGAGCGCGCCGCAGGTGAATTTCCCCATTCCCTACCAGGACTGCGGACGGAGGTGGTCCTGTTCGATAATTCCGATCAGATGGTCCAGTCCCTTGGCAGTCATGACGAAGCCCTGCGCTTCATTGAGGCCCAGTTTCCGGCTGTCGACTTCCATGTCCGCGGCAACGAGCTCGCCATCAGCGGGCCGGCCGTCGACGTGCCGCGGATCATGCGCCTGCTCAACGAAATCCGGGGACTCGTCGCCCGGGGCACCGTCATCACCCCGGCAGTCCTGCAGCAGCTCGTGTCGATGCTCCGGAGCCAGTCCCTGCAGAACCCGGTCGATGTGCTCACCCACAACATCCTCTCGAGCCGTGGCAAGACGATCCGGCCAAAGACGCTGAACCAGAAGAACTACGTGGATGCGATTGACGCCAACACGGTGATCTTCGGAATCGGCCCGGCCGGTACAGGCAAGACGTACCTGGCGATGGCCAAGGCCGTGCAGGCACTGCAGCAGAAGGAAGTCACCCGGATCATCCTGACCCGTCCCGCCGTCGAGGCGGGGGAGCGGCTGGGATTCCTTCCCGGCACGCTCAGCGACAAGATCGACCCCTACCTGCGGCCGCTCTACGACGCCCTGCACGAAATGATGGACCCCGAATCCATCCCGCGGCTGATCGCGGCCGGCACCATCGAGGTCGCCCCGCTGGCCTACATGCGCGGGCGCACGCTCAATGACGCCTTCATCATTCTGGACGAGGCACAGAACACCACCCCGGAGCAGATGAAGATGTTCCTCACCAGGCTGGGCTTCGGCTCCAAAATGGTGGTCACCGGCGACGTCACGCAGGTTGACCTGCCCTTTGGGACCCGGTCCGGCCTCCGGATCGTGGAGGACATCCTGCTGGGCATCGACGACGTCAACTTCACCATCCTGGACGCCTCCGACGTCGTCCGGCACCGCCTGGTCGGCGACATCGTCAACGCCTACAGCGTCTGGGACGAGATCCAGAGGAACCGGGTCAAGCAGACCCGCGACAAGCGGGGAGAACACGCGTGAGCATCGAGGTCAACAACGAATCCGGCGTCACCGTCGATGAGGCCGGGCTGGTCCGGCTGTCCCGGTTCATTTTCGAACGACTCTTCATCCACCCGCAGGCCGAACTCTCGATCCTCCTCGTGGACGAGCCCGCCATGGAGAAGCTGCACATCGAACTGATGGACGAGCCGGGCTCCACCGATGTGCTCTCGGTGCCCATGGACGAGCTGACGCCGGGCACCCCGGACAAACCCACGCCGCAGGGCATGCTGGGCGATATCGCCATCTGCCCGCAGGTCGCGGAGGTCCAGGCGATGAACGCCGGCCACTCCACCCAGGACGAAATGCTGCTGCTCACGACCCATGGCATCCTGCACCTGCTCGGCTTCGACCACGCGGAGCCGGAGGAGAAGGAGGAGATGTTCGGCCTCCAGCGCGAATTGCTGTCTGCCTTCACCGGCAAAGACGCACCCTCCGAGACGATTCAGTGACGCCACTGATCGTTGCCGGCATGGCGCTGGTGTTCCTTAGTTTTGCCGCGTTCCTGACCGCGGCCGAATCTGCCTTCAACTACCTTTCCCGGCATGATGCCGGGGCCGCGATCCTGCAAAGCCGCGGTACCGCGCTTCAACGCATCATGGCGCAGCCCGTGGCACACATGCGGGCCTTGCGGTTCTGGCGCATCTGGTTCGAGATGGCTTCCGCCGTCGCCGTGACGGTGCTGGTGAACAGTCTGCTCGGCAACGTCTGGCTCTCCGGGCTGATCGCCACCGGCGTGATGGCCCTGCTGGGCTTCGTGATTGTCGGGGTGTCCCCCCGGCAGCTCGGCCGCGTGCACTCGGCCGGCCTGGTCCGCTTCAGCGCACCGCTGATCCGCTGGCTCTGCCGGGTGCTGGGTCCCATTCCGGGCTGGCTCGTCACCGTGGGCAGCGCTGTGGCCCCCGGAGCGCCCGCCGACAACGAGGCCTTCTTCAGCGAAGAGGAGTTCCGCGAACTCGTGGACCGGGCCACCGAGTCCGACGTGATCGAGGACAACGAGGCCGAGATGATCCAGTCGGTCTTTGATTTCGGTGACACCCTCGTCCGCTCTGTCATGGTGCCCCGCACCGACATCCTCAGCATCGACTCCGGGTCCAGCCTGCACCGGGCCATGTCGCTGTTCCTGCGCTCGGGCTATTCCCGGATCCCTGTCATCGGCGAGAACACGGACCAGGTCCTGGGCATCGTGTACCTCAAGGATGTGGCCGCGGTCATCCATAACCTCGGCCCCGGTGGGGAGCCGCCGGTTGTTGACGAGCTCGCCCGCGACGTGCGCTACGTGCCCGACTCCAAGCCGGTGAGTGAACTGCTGCGCGAACTGCAGAAGGAATCGACCCACGTCGCGATTGTGATCGACGAATACGGCGGCACTGCCGGGCTCGTCACCCTTGAGGATCTCATCGAGGAAATCGTCGGTGAGATCGTTGACGAATACGACACCGAGAGCGCGGAAGCCGTGGAACTCGGCGATGGAAGCTACCGGGTCAGCGCACGGATGAGCATAGAAGACCTCGGTGAGCTTTTCGACCTCGAGCTCGACGACGACGAAGTGGACACCGTGGGCGGCCTGCTCGCCAAGGCCCTCGGCCGGGTGCCGATTGTCGGCAGCGCCGTCGAGGTCCACGGACTGTCCCTCCGTGCCGACCGGCTCGAGGGCCGGCGGAACCGCGTCAGCCACATCATTGCGGCGGCCGCACCAACAGTAGAAACTGACCTTGAAGACCTTCTCGACGAGGCCGCACCAATCCAACAGGGAGTCTCACGTGAGCAAGCAGAATAAGTCCGACGGCGAAGCAGCCCACGGCGGCTACCGCGCCGGTTTCGCGGTGCTGGTCGGGCGGCCCAACGCCGGCAAGTCGACCCTCACCAACGCCCTGGTCGGCCAGAAGGTCGCGATCACCTCGGCCAAGCCGCAGACCACGCGGCACACCATCCGGGGCATCGTGCACCGGGACGACGCCCAGCTGATCCTGGTCGACACCCCGGGCCTGCACCGCCCGCGCACACTGCTGGGGAAGCGGCTCAACGAGCTCGTCGCCGACACCCTCGCCGAGGTCGACGCGATCGGCTTCTGCCTGCCCGCCAACGAGAAGATCGGCCCGGGCGACAAGTTCATCGCCGCCCAGCTCGCCGCCATCGGCAACAAACCGGTCATCGCCATCGTGACAAAGTCCGATACGGTGGACCGCCAGGGCCTCACCGAGCAGCTGCTCGCCGTGGCAGCCCTGGGCCGCGAGGTCCTCGGCGAGGACGGCTGGAAGGACATCGTCCCGGTCTCCGCCACTGACGGCTTCCAGGTCGGCACCCTCGCCGACGTGCTGATCGGCCACATGCCGCCGTCGCCGCCGCTGTATCCGGACGGCCACCTGACGGACGAGCCGGAAGCGGTGATGATCGCCGAACTCATCCGGGAAGCCGCCCTCGAGGGCGTGCGCGACGAGCTTCCGCACTCCCTGGCCGTCGTCGTCGACGAGATCGTTCCGCGGGAGGGCAGGCCCGAAGACAAGCCCTTCCTCGACGTCCGCGTGAATCTCTTCGTGGAACGCCCTTCGCAGAAAGCCATCATCATCGGCAAGGGCGGCGCCCGGCTCCGGGAGGTCGGCACCACCGCACGCAAGGCGATCGAGGCGCTGCTCGGCGCGCGCATCTACCTCGATCTGCACGTGAAGGTCGCCAAGGACTGGCAGCGGGACCCAAAGCAACTCGTCAAGCTCGGCTTCTAGGCGCAACCCCGCGCCGGCGGGGCCCGCGCCACTCCCATGGAGCCCGCTATCGGGGAATCCCCGGATTCGGACTCTAATATGGGCTGACTCCTTTCGTGAAAGAAGGCTCAAGCGTGACTCGACCCAGTGATGACCGTGCAGACGGGACCGGATCCCCGGTTCGGTCAGGTTCTGCTGCCCGGCACACGGATGATCCCGACCTCGGTCCGGCACGGCACCTGGGGCCCGTCGGCCGCATGCCCGGCTGGCTGAAGATCGGCACGGCCGTTGTCTCCATCCTGTTGGTTGGTGTCCTCGCCTTCGGCGCCTACTGGGTTATCCGGCTTCAGGGCAATATCAGCAAGGCGTCACTGGGGGCCGGCAGCGACAAGACCGAGGACGCGCTGGACGACTCTCGGGACAGGATGCAGATCCTGATCCTGGGCTCGGACACCCGTGACGGCAAGAACGCGAAGTACGGCACGTCCGACGACGCCACCGGCTACGGGCACTCTGACGTCATGATGCTGATGGACATCTCGGCGGACAATAAGCGGGTCAGCGTGGTCAGCTTCCCCCGCGACCTGCTGGTGGACACGCCCGCATGCACCGACCAGGAATCCCAGCAGAAATTCCCGGCGCAGCAGAACGTGATGATCAACGCGGCCATGTCGGAGGCAGGCATCGGCTGCGCCGTGGACACGGTCAACAAACTGACCGGCCTGGAGATCGACCATTTTATGATGGCCGACTTCAATGCGGTCAAGGAGCTCTCGAACACGGTGGGCGGTGTGGAGGTCTGCATCAGCGACGCCGTCTATGACCCGGATTCGCAGCTGCGGCTCCCGCAGGGAACCTCCACTGTCCAGGGGGAGCAGGCGCTGGCGTTCCTGCGGGCCCGGCATGCATTTGTCGACGGCGGCGACCTCGGCAGGATCAAGGCGCAGCAGGGGTTCCTGTCCTCCCTGACGCGGAAGATGAAGGCTGACGGCTCGTTGTCCGACCCGGGCAAGATGCTGGAGATCGCCGACGTCGTCACGAAAAACCTGACCATCGACGAGGGACTCGCCTCCATTCCGACGCTGCTGACGGTCGGGAACCGGCTGAAGAGCATCGACGTCGGAAAGGTCGCCTTCGTGGCTGTCCCGACGGTGCCCGCGGTGAGTGACCCGAACCGCCTGGAAGTCGCGGAGCCCGCTGCTTCCCAGCTCTTCGCGGCGATGCGCAAGGACATTGACCTCACGGACCCGACGGCGCCGCCGAGCCCGTCCGCGTCGCCGGACCCCAGCGCCAGTGCCGGGCCGGCACCCAGCGAGAGCGCCACCGCCTACGACAAGGCGCTGCAGCCCGTTACGGTGGCCAACGGCTCCGGCGTTCCGGCGCGGACCCAGGAGATCATCCAGGCCCTCACCGCCGGCGGTTTCACCCAGCTCGGCCAGCTGGCCGCCCAGCCGGCCGCAGCGACTGCCGTCTACTACGGTGCGGGCTACGGGGCTGCGGCCGCTGATGTGGCACTCCTGCTCGGCATTCCGGCGGTGCGGGTGCTCCCGGCCGCTGGTGTCGCCGGCGTCCAGGTCTACCTGGGCACCGATCTGGCGGGCGGTACCCCGGGCGCGGACGCCCCGGTGCAGCTGCCCCCGGACATTGTCAACCAGACCGCCGGTGACGTCGTCTGCCAGCAGGCCAATCCGGCGCTGATCACCCGGTAGCGGTGATCCTTCAGCAGGCGGGGGCCGGCCGCGGGAACTGAACTGTTCCCGCGGCCGGCCTTTTGACCGTGGACGGGCAGGCGGTGCTTTGTGGGATTGCTGGTGTGCTGAGCGGTCCCTACCAGATGCTGACGCGCTCGTCCGCCGGCATCCACATGCCGTCCTGCTCGGCCGTGCCGAAGGCTTCGTGGAAGGAGTCAAGGTTCCTGGCGATCTGGTTGGTGCGGAACTCGTTGGGGGAGTGCGGATCCGTGGCGATCCTGCGGATCGCTTCCTCGGCCCGGATGACCTGCCGCCAGCTGGCAGCCCAGGACGCAAAGAAGCGCTGCACGCCGGTCAGGCCGTCCAGTACCGGCGGCTCCTGGCCGTCGAGGCTGATCAGGTACGCCTTGTACGCAATCGTCAGGCCCCCGAGGTCGCCGATGTTCTCGCCCAGGGTCAGTTTGCCGTTGACTGTGTGCCCGGGCGCCGCGGCGGGGGAGAGCGCATCGAACTGGGCCACCAGCTTGTCCGTCAGCGATTCGAAGGCGGTGCGGTCCTCCTCCGTCCACCAGTTGCGGAGCAGTCCGCTGCCATCGTACTGGGAGCCCTGGTCATCGAAGCCGTGGCCGATTTCGTGGCCGATGACGGCACCGATGCCGCCATAGTTGACGGCATCGTCGGCGTCGGCGGTGAAGAACGGCGGCTGCAGGATCGCCGCGGGGAAAACGATCTCGTTGAGCAGCGGGTGGTAGTACGCATTCACCGTCTGCGGCGTCATCAGCCACTTCTCCCGGTCCACGGGCTTGCCCACCTCATCAAGGTGCCGGTCGACGTCGGCGTTGTGCGCCCGCTCCACATTGCCGAGCAGGTCCGACGGGTCGATCTCCACCGCGGAGTAGTCGATCCACTTCTCCGGGTAGCCGATCTTGGCCCGGAAGGAACCGAGCTTCTTCAACGCCTCATGTTTCGTGTCCCCGCCCATCCAGGCCAGGCCGGCGATGGATTCGCGGTACGCCTCGATCAGGTTCGCAACCAGTGACTCCATCCGTGCCTTGTGCGTCTCCGGGAAATGCCGGGCCACGTAGATCTGGCCCACGGCCTCGCCCAGCGCAGCCTCGACGACGGCGACCCCGCGCTTCCACCGGTCCTTATTGCGCGGCGTGCCGCTGAGCGTTGTGCCGTAAAAGGCGAAGTTGGCGTCCACCAGCGCGGAGGACAGGTACGGTGCGGCCGCGCTGACGACGCGCAGGGCAAGCCATTCCTGCCAGACGGACAGCGGTTCGGAGTCCAGCAGGGCCGCCGCCCCGGCGAAGAAATCCGGTGTGCTCACGACGAGTTCGGCGCGCTTCTGCGGCGTGATGGCGGCAGCGTCGAACCAGGTCGTGAGATGCGGGAAGAGCGCCGTGGCCTCAGCGGCGGATTTCAGGTTGTACGTCTTTTGCGGGTCCCGCAGGGTGACTTTGTCCCAGTGGTGCGAGGCCAGCGCCGTCTCCAGCGCCACGACCCGGCCGGCCGCTGACTCCTTGTCGGCGACGCCGGCCAGGGCGAAAACGGCCGCCACATGGTCCTGGTAGGCCCGGACCACCGCGGCGAACTTCGCGTCGCGGTAATAGGATTCATCCGGCAGGCCCAGTCCGCCCTGGCCGGTGTACAGCAGGATCCGGTCCGGGTTGCCGGCGTCGGGGGCGGGATAGATGGAGAAGAGCCCGCCCACGTCCGCGCGGAACAGGCGCCCGGAGAGAGCCACGAGTTCGGCGACCGTCTGCGTGGCGAACACCTCGGCGAGCCGTGGCCTGATCGGGTCCAGCCCCTTGGCCTCCACCGCGGCTTCGTCCATGAAGCTGTTGTAGAGGTCCCCGATCTTCTGCTCGATCCCGGTGGACTCCGCGCCGCGGGCGGCCGCGTCCTCGATGATTTCCTTCACCGCCAGCTCCGAGCCGTCCCGCAGTGCCGTGAACGTCCCCTCCAGGGGCCGGTCGTCGGGGATCCCGGTGCTCTTGAGCCAGGTGCCGTTGACATGCTGGTACAGGTCATCCTGCGGGCGGACACTGGAATCGATATTGGACAGGGCAATCCCCGAAAGTGGCACGGATGCTCCTTAGAGAGGCAGACCGGCACCGCCTTGTTACGGGCCGCCGGTCTGCATGGTGGACGTTACGGAGGTGTGGCTCCTTCATCTTACGCACCCGTGTTACTGTGAAAAGGTGCGCGCAGAACTGCTCCTTCTTAGCTGCCGCGGCGAGGCCTCAGACGCGATCTAGCGCAAGGCCCATCCTCGCTGCGGAGTTTGTGTTGCCCGGCCACCCTTTCATCAGGAATTACAGAAAAGGCCCCGATTGTAATGCGAAACGCACAGAAGCCCTCAGGAATGCCCGTCCACCGCTACGTCCCGTTCCAGGACCTGATCACGGTTGAACTGCCGGACCGGACCTGGCCGGACAAGGTCATCACCAAGGCCCCGCGCTGGTGCGCCGTGGACCTGCGCGACGGCAACCAGGCCCTGATCGACCCGATGAGCCCCGCACGCAAACTGAAGATGTTCCAGCTGCTGGTCCAGATGGGCTACAAGGAAATCGAAGTCGGGTTCCCCTCCGCCTCGCAGACGGACTTCGACTTCGTCCGCCAGCTGATTGCTGGCAACCACATCCCGGACGACGTCACCATCCAGGTCCTGACCCAGGCCCGCGAGCACCTGATTGAGCGGACCTACGAGTCCCTGGTCGGCGCCAAGCAGGCGATTGTGCACCTGTACAACTCGACGTCGGTCTTGCAGCGCCGGGTTGTCTTCCACCAGGACGAGGACGGCATCCTGGACATCGCCCTGCAGGGCGCGCGGCTGTGCAAGAAGTACGAAGAGACCCTGCAGGACACCCACATCACGTACGAGTACTCGCCCGAATCCTTTACCGGGACGGAGCTGGAGTACGCCGTGCGGGTCTGCAACGCCATCGCCGACGTGTTCGAGGCCTCCGCCGACAGCCAGGTCATCATCAACCTGCCGGCCACGGTGGAAATGGCCACCCCGAACGTCTACGCCGACTCGATCGAGTGGATGAGCCGGAACCTGCACCCGCGGGAGGGCATTATCCTGTCCCTGCACCCGCACAATGACCGCGGCACCGGCGTCGCGGCCGCCGAGCTGGGCTACCTGGCCGGTGCGGACCGGATCGAAGGCTGCCTGTTCGGCAACGGTGAGCGGACCGGCAACGTGGACCTGGTGACCCTGGGTCTGAACATGTTTGTCCAGGGCATCGATCCGATGATCGACTTCTCCGACATCGATGAAGTCCGCCGCACCGTGGAGTACTGCAACCAGCTGCCCGTGGCCGAGCGCACCCCGTACGGCGGGGACCTCGTGTTCACCGCCTTCTCCGGATCCCACCAGGACGCCATCAAGAAGGGCCTGGAAGCCCTGGAGAAGGACGCCGCCGCCGCGGGCATGGAAGTTGCCGACTACCCCTGGCAGGTCCCGTACCTGCCGGTCGACCCGAAGGACCTCGGCCGCAGCTACGAGGCCGTCATCCGCGTCAACTCCCAGTCGGGCAAGGGCGGCGTCGCCTACCTGCTGAAGAACGAGCACAACCTGGACCTGCCGCGGCGCGCCCAGATCGAGTTCTCCGGTGTCATCCAGAAGCAGACCGACACCGTGGGCGGCGAAGTCAGCGGCGCCCAGCTCTGGCAGGTCTTCCAGGATGAATACCTGCCCTCCGGCTCGGCCGACGCGCAGTGGGGCCGCTACGCCCTGGGCCCGTTCAGCACCGAGACGGACGAGGACGGTTCCCTGACGCTGCACGCCGCGCTCAAGGTCGACGGCACCCCCGTTCACCGCACCGGCACCGGCAACGGCCCGATTGCTGCGCTGCTGAGCATCCTGCGCGAAGACGGCGTCGATGTCCGGGTGCTGGACTACAGCGAGCATGCCCTGTCCGAAGGCGGCAGCGCCCTCGCTGCAGCGTACGTCGAATGCGCCGTAGGGGAGCGTGTGCTGTGGGGTGTCGGGATCGACTCCAACACGTCCACGTCCTCCCTCAAGGCCGTCATCTCGGCCGTGAACCGCGCCATCCGGGACGCCCGCGGCTAAGCCGGCCGCCGCTGCGCCGCCGGGTCTTCCGGCGGCGCAGTCTGCCTGGAATGCGGCGTTTCCCGACAGGCAACGTTCCTTCAAAGACAGTGCGAAGATTAACCGTGGCCCATCCCTCCTCCTTTGCCTCCCGCGCCTACCGTGATGACGGCGTCATCCTGCGCACCCACAAGCTGGGTGAAGCGGACCGCATCATCACCATCCTCACCAAACACCACGGCCAGGTCCGGGCGGTGGCCAAGGGCGTCCGGCGCACTTCCAGCCGCTTCGGCGCCCGGCTGGAACCCTTCATGGTCGCGGATCTCCAACTGATTTCCGGCCGCACCCTGGACATTGTCACGCAGGCCGTCGCCAAAGGGGCCTACGGCAGCAACATCGCCGCGGACTACGGCCGCTACACGGTCGCTGCGGCCATGACGGAGACCGCCGAGAAGCTCACCGACGTCGACTCTGAAGCGGGCACGGCCCAGTACAACCTCCTCGTCGGGGCCCTGGCATCGCTGAGCCGCGGCGACCACAGCCCGGAACTCATCCTCGATTCGTATTTGCTGCGCGCCCTCGCCACCGGCGGCTGGGCGCCGAGTTTCACCGGCTGTGCCCGCTGCGGGGCCCGGGGGCCGCACACTGCGTTCTCGGCTCCGCTCGGCGGCATGGTGTGCGCCGACTGCCGGCCGCCGGGATCACCCGCGCCGGCCGCGGAAACTGTCCTGCTGCTCGGCGCGTTGCTCACCGGGGACTGGACGACGGCGGACGCGTCCGTTCCGGTGCACCGCCGCGAGGCCGCGGGCCTGGTGGCCAGCTACCTGCAGTGGCATCTGGAACGTGTCCTCAAATCCCTCAAACATGTGGAGCGAACGTAACTGTGGCGTTGGGAAAAACTGTGGCGTTGGGTAAAAAGAAGAATCCGGTCCGGCAGCGGAGCACCCCCGTGGTGAGTCCGTACCCGCACTCCTCCGGAGCCGTCCCCCCGGCGATCCCGGCGGAGTTCATTCCGCGCCACGTCGCGATCGTGATGGACGGCAACGGACGCTGGGCCAACCAGCGCGGCCTGCCCCGGATCGAAGGCCACAAGGCGGGCGAACCGGCCCTGCTCGACGTGGTGGCCGGAGCGATCGAGCTCGGCATCCAGCACGTGAGTGTCTACGCCTTTTCCACCGAAAACTGGCGCCGCTCGCCCGAGGAAGTGCGCTTCCTGATGGGATTTAACAAGGATGTGCTACGTCGCCAGCGCAACCAGCTCGATGAGTGGGGCGTCCGGATCCGCTGGTCCGGCCGGCGCCCCCGGCTCTGGGGCTCGGTTATCCGCGAACTGGAGGAGGCCGAGGACTTCACCCGCGGCAACAGCACGTGCACGTTGAACATGTGTGTTAACTACGGGGGGCGCGCCGAAATCGCGGATGCGGTGACCGCGATTGCGGAGGAAGTGGCCGCCGGGCGGCTCAAGCCGGGCGCCATCACCGAGAAAACGATCCAGAGGTACCTGGACGAGCCGGACCTGCCGGACGTTGACCTGTTCCTGCGCAGCTCCGGCGAGCAGCGGCTCTCCAACTTCATGCTGTGGCAGTCGGCGTATGCGGAGTTCGTCTTTATGGACACGCTGTGGCCCGACGTGGACCGGCGCACCCTGTGGGACGCCGTCGAGATCTATGCCCAGCGGGACCGCCGTTACGGCGGTGCGGTGGACGCGGCCCCCGACGGCCCGGCCTGACACCGGGTCCACCAGCCCCGGCCGGTCCGGGTCAGGGCTCACTCAGCCCGGGTACAGGCTGAGCCAGAGGGCGAGGTCGTCGTAGGCTTCCTGCCGTACCGTTCGGCGGGAGAGGAAGATGTCGTGGAGCGCCCCCGGGTAGCGGAAGACGGCCGCCCGGCGGCCCAGCCGGAGCGCGCTGTGCGCCGTTTCCTCGACGTCGATGACGGCGTCGAGTCCCATAAGATCCTCGGACCATTCGGCCTGGATCCGGGTGCGTCCGGACAGCATCACCAGCACCGGCGCCGTGATGTTGAGCCGCCGCGCCACGGCCGCGTGGCCGGCCAGGACTGCTTTCATCCAGCCAGGCCGGACGGGGAACGATTCCTTCGGACGCCACGCGGGATCCAGGACCCATTCGCCGTGTGCTGTGCTGCTCACGCTGTCCCAGTAGCCGGGCATGCCGGGCAGCAGGAGCGGCCGGTGCGGGTCTGCGCGCGCCAACGGTTCCACCAGATGCACGGCGATGTTCCGGAGCAGGCTGCTGCCCTGCAGCTCCAGCCAGGGCGCATTGAGGATCAGCGTGCCCAGCTTCCCCGGGTTCCGGTCCGCCCACAGTGCTGCCACGAGGCCGCCGAGAGAATGCGCGAGCAGGTGCACAGTCGGGGCTACGGAACTGCCGGTACGGCCGGCGATGTCCGAGACGATCGCTGCCAGCGCCGCTGCGATGTCCTCGTCGTAGACGGCAAGGTCGGTGGTGTAGCCGGGGGTCTGCCAGTCCCGGAGGCTGCGTCCGAACTTGCGCAGGTCCAGGGCGTAGAAGTGGAAGCCGCGGGCAACGAGGTGATCGGCGAGTTCGGCCTGCAGGAAGTAGTCCGCCCAGCCGTGCAGGTAGAGGACCACCTTCGCCGGTGCGGGCGTGCCGTGGACGGCCGGGCGCGCTGCCGGCACCCTGGCCGCAGCTCCGTCCGGGCCGGCATGCCGCACCAGGGTTGCGACGACGGGTCCCTCGCCGTCGGGGGCCAGGGGCAGTTCCAGGCTTGCAAAGCGGCTGCCCAGCACGTCTTCGCGCCAGAGCGGCCGCACCGCGGGAACGGTCATGCGGAGCCGCCGTCGTCCAGCACGTATGCGCGGAGCCAGCGGGCCAGCCGGGCGTAGGCGTCGGCGCGGGTGCGCGGGGCGGACAGGAACACATCATGCAGGGCGCCGTCGATCCGTTCGAGCGTGACGGTGCGGCCCAGGCTCAGGGCACGCAGTGCAATGGTGTTGACGTCCAGGACCGCATCGGTGCGCCGCATGGACTCCTTCCAGAACATCCCGGTGGCGCTGGCCCCGGAGATCAGAACCAGGATCGGGACGTCGATGTTCAAGCCCCGCGCCACCCGCGACTGCCCGCTGAGGACCGCGCTCAGCCAGCCGGCCCGGACGGGGAACGCCCGGGGCGGGCGGTAGTTGTCATCCAGGGTCCATTCGCCCTCCGCGGCGCTGCTGATGCTGCGCCAGTAGAAGCCGCGTTCGGGGAGCCGGATGACGGCTTCGGGCCGGAACCGCGCGAGCGGTTCCACCATGGTCCGCGCCGCGCGGCGCACGGCCGGACTGCCGTGCATTTCCAGCCACGGGCTGTCCAGGATCAGTTGCGAGACGATCCCCGGATGCCGGCTGGCCCACAACGCGGCAATCAGCCCGCCGGTGGAATGCCCCATCAGCGCCACGGACGGCGGGGCCTCAGCCCCGGGGTGCAGCGAGACGATGAGGCCAATCGCCGCGGTGATCTCGGCGTCGTAATCGTCCAGGTCGGCCACATAGCCGCCGTGCGCGCCGGTGTGGAGGCTCCGCCCGTGGTTGTGCATGTCAAGGGCGAAGAACGCGAAGCCCTGGCCGGCCCAGAATTCCGCGAGTTCCTCGTTGAAGAAATAGTCACTCCAGCCGTGCAGGAACAGCACGGCGCGGGGCCGGGCCCCACCTGCCGCGTTCCTTCCGGCCGCACCCCCGCCGGCCGCACCCCGCGCGCGGGGAACGTGCCGCACCAGCGTGGCTGTCCGTTCGACGCCGTCGGGCCCGGCCGCCCAGACGGTGCAGGCTTCGAAGTCGTCGCCGAGGATATCGGGTACCCATTCCATTGCTTCATGCTAGCGCCCGGTGGCCCGCGGGTTTGGTCTGGGCCGCCGGAACCGGAAAACTAGAGTCATGCGCGTATATCCGACTTTCTTCCGGCTGGCCTTCTCATGGATGGACGCCGAACGCGCCCACAAGATCGGCTTCAAGGCCATCCGGCTCGTCCACTCCTGCGGCGCCGGACGGGTGCTGCAGAAGTTCACCGCCCCGGCGGCGTCACTCCAGACCCAGGCCTTCGGCCTGACTTTCCCCTCCCCGTTCGGCCTGGCAGCCGGATTCGACAAGGAGGGCCACGGCATCGAGGCCCTCACCGAGCTGGGTTTCGGCCACGTGGAGGTCGGCACCATCACCGGGCAGGCCCAGCCGGGTAACCCCGCGCCGCGGCTCTTCCGCCTCGTCGAGGACCGGGCGGTGATCAACCGGATGGGATTCAACAATGACGGGGCCGCCGCCGTCGCGCCCCGCCTGAAGTCAGCCCGCGCCGCCCTGCAGCGCCGCCACCCCGGTGTCCGCCCGGTGATCGGTGTCAACATCGGCAAGAGCAAGGCCGTGGAACTTGAGGACGCGGTGGCCGACTACCTCGTCAGCGCCCGCAGCCTGGCGCCCGCCGCCGACTACCTCGTGGTCAACGTCAGCTCCCCGAACACCCCGGGCCTGAGGCTGCTGCAGGATGTCGAAACACTGCGCCCGCTGCTGACCGCCGTGGGGGAGGCTGCGGACCAGGCTTCCGGTCGCCACGTTCCGCTGCTGGTCAAGATCGCCCCGGACCTCAGCGACGAAGACATCGACGACGTCGCGCGACTGGCCATGGACCTGAACCTGGACGGAATCATCGCCACCAACACCACCATCGCCCGCACCGGGCTCACCTCCGGCCCGGAGCAGGTGACCGCCTGCGGCGCCGGCGGGCTGTCCGGCGCCCCGCTGAAGCAGCGGTCGCTGCAGGTGCTGGCCCGGCTGAAAGCGGCCACCGGCGGCAGGCTGGTCCTGGTCTCCGTGGGCGGCGTCGAAACCGCGCAGGACGTCCAGCAACGGCTCGACGCCGGCGCCACCCTCGTGCAGGGTTACACGGCGTTCCTTTATGAAGGACCGTTCTGGGCCGCCCGCATCAACCGGCTGCTGGCGAAGCACCCGTCCCGGCGCTGAGCCACCCGGCCCCGCACGGCGGTCCCCGAAGACACGACCGTCCCCCGAAATGCCGGGAGACAACAAAGCCCCCGGCAGCCAGAGCGCCGGGGGCTTTGTGTTAACTGCGGAAATCAGGCGGGGTATTCGCCGCGCTTGACGAGGGGCTTGGGAAGGCGCAGGCGGCGGAACTGCAGCGAACGCATGGAGCCGTACCAGACGGTGCCGCGTTGCACGTCGCCGAACTTCTCCTCCAGGCGCTTCTTGAGCTTCCGGGACAGGATGAAGACGTCGACGAAGACCGCCAGGAACATCACCCAGAACCCGCCCAGGACGTAGATCATCTGTTCGCTGGAAGCCGGGACAAGGAGTGAGACGATCACGAAGATGAGCGCGCCGAACATCAAATATTCGCCGAGGCTGAAGCGGGCGTCCACATAGTCGCGGGCGAAACGCTTCTGCGGGCCCTTGTCCCGCAGCGGGAGGAACCTTTCGTCACCGGTGTCCATGGCCTTGCGCATCTTCACCCGCTGCTCCTGGACCGCTGCACGCTCCGCGGCTTTGGAGGCCTTGCGGTCCTCCGGCACGAGCGGCCGCTTGCGGGCCGCCACCTGCGCGCTGCGTTTGGGCGTGGGCGCGCCCTTGCCGAGGGCGGTGTCCCGGGCTGTTGCCCCGGCCGCCTGCTGGTCAACTATGTCCTGCGCCGATGGCGCTTCTTTTTTACGTCCAAACACCCCTACAGAATACCCCGGTGCGGCACGCGCGAGACCCGGACCACACGGCGCAGGACGCACCGTGTCGATATTGAAGGTTTGGAGTGATCCATCACACCGGTAGTGTTCTGGCCATGACTTCATCACCCGCGGTGAACCCGCAAACCGCCACTGCCCAGGCCGGAAACGTCGACACGGAGGCCCTCCGCCAGGCCGTCATCGAATCGTTCGACACGACGATCGCCCGGCTGACGGAGCTCGTCGCCATCCCGGGCATCGCCTGGCCCAGCTTCGACCCCGCCCCGCTGAACGCCAGTGCCGACGCCGTCGCCGAACTGGTCCGTGCCAGCGGTTTCGACGAGGTCCGGATCCTGCGCTGCGACAAGGAAGACGGGACGCCGGGCGGCCCGGCCGTCGTCGCCCGCCGTCCGGCCGCCGCGGGCAAGCCGACGATCCTGCTGTACGCGCACCACGATGTGCAGCCCACCGGTGACCTGGCGCTGTGGGAGACGGAGCCATTCACCGCCGTCGAGCGCGACGGGCGGCTGTACGGGCGCGGCGCGGCCGACGACAAAGCCGGGATCCTCGCGCACATCGCTGCCTACTCGGCCGCGACCCGCGTGTTGGGCGATGACCTTGGCCTCGGCGTGACCTTTTTCTTCGAGGGGGAGGAGGAGGCCGGCTCGCCGACCTTCCGCACCTTCCTCGAAACCCACCGGGAACTGCTGCGCGCCGATGTGATCGTTGTTGCCGACTCGTCCAACTGGAAGGTCGGCGTCCCCGCGCTCACCACCAGCCTCCGCGGCCTGGTCGACGGCACCATCGAAGTCAAGGTCCTGGACCACGCCGTCCACTCCGGCATGTTTGGCGGCCCCGTGCTGGATGCGCCGACCCTGCTCTCCCGGCTGATCGCCACCCTGCACGACGACGAGGGCAACGTGGCGATCGCCGGTCTGGCCAGCCGGGACGAGGCCACTGTTGACCTCTCCGAAGAGCAGTACCGCGCCGATGCCTCGGTGCTCGACGGCGTCCGGCTCGCCGGCACCGGGTCGATCGCCTCGCGGATGTGGACCAAACCGGCGCTGTCCATCATCGGCTTCGACGCCCCCGCCGTGGACGTCGCCTCCAACACGCTCCTGCCGCGTGCGCGCGCCAAGTTCAGCCTGCGGCTCGCGCCCGGACAGGATCCGGCCGAGGCGATGGACGCCGTCCGCCGCCATGTGGAAGCCAACGCGCCGTTCGGCGCCCACGTGGTCTTCACCCCGGGGGAGAGCGGCAACGCCTTTCTCACCGACACCTCCTCCAAGGCTGCCAGCGTCGCGATGTGGGCGCTCGGCGAGGCGTGGGGCGTCCCGGCGGTGGAGACCGGCATCGGCGGCTCGATTCCTTTTATTGCCGACCTGACCGAGCTGTACCCGGACGTGCAGATCCTGGTCACCGGCGTGGAGGATCCCGATTCCCGGGCTCACAGCGCGAATGAATCCCTCCACCTGGCGGATTTCCGGAACGCCATCGTGGCCGAAGCCCTGATGCTGGCCCGTTTGAATGCGGAAGGACTTGCCTGAGCGGTCCGGCCGGGAGTGTTCCCGGGGGAACATCCAGCCGGCTGGGACGGTTGCGGCAAGAGTTAGAGCTACAGGGCTGATCGACGTAGCATGTAGCTATAGCCCGTACCGTTCAAGTAGGGGCGGGTGCCGCGGGTGCGGCGCCGCCACCACCGTCGTTAGAAGGTAGGCCATGAGCACTACAACCAATGAAAACAGCCCCGACTCCACCGCCACGGCGGGCGGGGAACTGGCCACGCACGAGGTCAAGCTGACCGACGTCGCGGCCGGCAAGGTACGCAGCCTGCTCGAGCAGGAGGGCCGCACCGATCTGCGCCTCCGCGTGGCCGTGCAGCCCGGCGGTTGCTCCGGCCTGATCTACCAGCTCTACTTCGACGAGCGGCTCCTCGACGGCGACGCGGTCCGCGACTATGACGGCGTTGAAGTTGTGGTCGACAAGATGAGCGTCCCGTACCTCAGCGGCGCCAGTATCGACTTCGAGGACACCATCTCCAAGCAGGGCTTCACCATCGACAACCCCAACGCCGGCGGCTCCTGCGCCTGCGGTGATTCCTTCCACTAAAGCCGGGCAATCAGCCCGGTCCCGGTGTCCCAGGATTCATCACGAGCGGGCCCGGTAAAAAGGTCCCGACGCACGGCGCGGACATGTGGGCGAAAACTCGCGGGGAGCGGTAAGCTCTACACCGAGTAGTAAAACTTTTAGTGTGCCCTGACCGCCACTTGCGGCCCGGGCGACAGCAACAAGTAGGAAGGGCCGTCTGTGAGTTCGCAGAACCGAACCGGCAGCCGACGCAAACAGATCACTACGATCACTGGCTTGGCACTCGCCGGCGCGTTGGCTTTGACTGGATGTTCACCAGAGGTACAGAAAGGGTGGCTGCCCACTGAGCGTGGCACCACCAACCACACTGACCGCATCATGGACCTCTGGGTCAACTCATGGATTGCCGCCCTGATCGTGGGCGTCATTACCTGGGGCCTCATGATCTGGTGCATCGTCGCCTACCGGCGCCGCAAGGGCACCGTCGGTTTCCCGCGGCAGAACAGCTTCAACCTGCCCCTGGAGGTCTTCTACCTCACGATCCCGCTGTTTATGGTCCTGGTGTTCTTCTACTTCACCGACCGCGACCAGCAGGCGATCGACAACCGCGCCGAGCCGGCCGACGTCGTCGTCGACGTCCGCGGCAAGCAGTGGGCGTGGGACTTCAACTACAAAAAGGGCGAGGTCATCCGCGAGGATGTCCACGAAGCCGGCGTCCAGGCGCGCCTTACCGGCGAGGAAGTGGACAAGGAAAAGCTGCCCACCCTGTACCTCCCGGTCAACAAGTCGATTGACTTGGAGCTGAACGCCCGCGACGTCATCCACTCCTTCTGGGTCCCCGCCTTCCTGCAGAAGCGCGACATGATCCCCGGAAAGACCAACTACATGAGGTTCACCCCCACCAAGGAGGGAACCTACGACGGCAAATGCGCCGAACTCTGTGGCGAGTACCACTCCGAAATGCTGTTCCGCGTGAAGGTCGTTTCCGACGCCGAGTTCCAGGCGCACCTGGAGAAGCTGCGCCAGGACGGCAACACGGGCTTGCTCGGCGAAGAGTACGACCGCAACCCGGCCCCGACCGAAACCAAGTAAGGGGAGCGACGTGGCAACTACCTATTCCCAGCCCAGCGGGATCCTTGAGGCTCCCGTAGTACCGAAATCCAAGGGACGCATCGTCGTCAACTGGATCACCACAACCGACCACAAGACCATCGGGTACATGTACCTGATCGCGTCCTTCGCGTTCTTCTGCTTCGGCGGAGTCATGGCGCTGCTGATCCGCGCCGAACTGTTCGAGCCCGGTATGCAGATCCTGCAGACCAAAGAGCAGTACAACCAGCTGTTCACCATGCACGGCACCGTGATGCTGCTGATGTTCGCGACGCCGCTGTTTGCCGGCTTCGCGAACGTTATGATGCCTCTGCAGATCGGTGCCCCCGACGTCGCCTTCCCGCGGCTGAACGCCCTGGCCTTCTGGTTCTTCCTCTTCGGTTCCACCATCGCCGTGTCCGGCTTCATCACCCCGCAGGGTGCGGCATCGTTTGGCTGGTTCGCTTATGCGCCGCTGTCCAACACGACGTTCAGCCCCGGTGTGGGCGGTGACCTCTGGGTCTTCGGCCTGGCGCTCACCGGCTTCGGCACCATCCTCGGCGCGGTGAACTTCATCACCACGATCATCTGCATGCGCGCCCCCGGCATGACGATGTGGCGGATGCCGATCTTCACCTGGAACATCCTCGTCACGTCAATCCTGGTCCTGATGGCCTTCCCGCCGCTGGCCGCAGCCCTCTTTGCCCTCGGCGCGGACCGACGCTTCGGAGCCCATATCTTCGACCCGGAGAACGGCGGCGCCGTCCTCTGGCAGCACCTGTTCTGGTTCTTCGGACACCCCGAGGTCTACATCATCGCCCTGCCGTTCTTCGGCATTGTCTCGGAGATCTTCCCGGTCTTCAGCCGGAAGCCGATCTTCGGCTACAAGGGACTCGTCTACGCGACCATCTCCATCGCCGCGTTGTCCGTGACCGTGTGGGCCCACCACATGTACGTCACCGGCTCGGTCCTGCTGCCGTTCTTCTCCTTCATGACGATGCTGATCGCCGTTCCAACCGGTGTGAAGTTCTTCAACTGGATAGGCACCATGTGGCGGGGTTCGATCACCTTCGAAACCCCCATGCTGTGGAGCATCGGCTTCCTGGCGACGTTCCTCTTCGGCGGCCTGACCGGCATCATCCTGGCTTCCCCGCCGCTTGACTTCCACGTCTCCGACTCCTACTTCGTGGTGGCGCACTTCCACTACGTCGTGTTCGGTACCGTTGTGTTCGCGATGTTCGCCGGGTTCTACTTCTGGTGGCCGAAATGGACCGGCAAGATGCTCAACGAGCGCCTTGGCAAAATCCACTTCTGGATGCTGTTCCTCGGTTTCCACGGCACCTTCCTCATCCAGCACTGGCTTGGCGTCGAGGGCATGCCCCGCCGTTACGCGGACTACATGCCGCAGGATAACTTCACCTGGATGAACCAGTTCTCCACCTACGCCTCCTTCCTCCTGGGCGCCTCGCTGATCCCGTTCTTCTGGAACGTCTACATCACCTGGCGCAGCAACGAGCGGGTCGAGGTGGATGACCCGTGGGGCTTCGGCGCCTCCCTCGAGTGGGCAACCTCCTGCCCGCCGCCGCGCCACAACTTCACCTCACTGCCGCGGATCCGTTCGGAGCGTCCTGCCCTGGACCTGCACCACCCCGAACTCTCCCAGTCATACACCGTCGAATCTCCTGCCCCGGCAGCAGCAGCGCTCGGTAACGCCGACCAGAAGGATCAAGCCCAGTGAAAATCGAATCAAGGCTTTTTGGATTCGGCGTCTTCTTCTTCGTCCCGGTAGCGATTGTCTACGGCTTCCTGACGGAGTGGACTGAGCCGGTAGGCTACCTCGCGCTCCTTCTGATCGCTGGCCTGGCCGGCATGGTCGGTGCCTACCTCTCCTTCACCGCCAAACGCGTCGGGATGCGTCCCGAGGACCGCAGCGATGCGGAGATCCATGAGGGTGCCGGTGAACAGGGTCACTTCAGCCCCTGGAGCTGGTGGCCTCTGGTTCTTGGCCTGGCCTCGGCCGGCGGATTCCTCGGACTGGCCGTAGGCTTCTGGATCGTCTACATCGCAGCCGGTCTTGCACTCGTCGGTTTGGTCGGCTGGGTCTACGAATACAGCCGCGGAGACCACGCGCACTAACGTCCGTGTGACAAACGTCCGCGAGGACACATACTGATGAACGACGACGGCGGGCCCCACCAGTTGGTGGGGCCCGCCGTCGTCGTTGATGCCGGGGGGAGCCCGTGCAGGGCGTCTGTGCCGCTCAGTGGGTCCGTGCGGACTCCAGGAGTGCGCGGAGACCATCCAGGGCCGCCTCGACGTCCGCAGGGCTGCAGCTGTCCGGGATTGCGTCGGGAGCCACGGCCAGTTGCACCTCGCAGCCGTTCTGGAAATCCTCGGTCATGACTTCCAGCAGCGAGCGGGCATCCACGCCGGGCCGGCCGTCCTTGCTGATGGTCACGGGCAACCCGGTTTCATGGACAGCGCGGACGAACAGCGCCGCAGGCCTTGCATGCAGTCCGATGGTGGCCCGGACGACTGCGTTCCGTACCGGCAACGTGACTCCCTTGTCTCAGATTGTGGTGGTGGTGCCGGCGGGGAACCGGCGCATTCAAGCCTAGCCGCGGGCGGCTTACCGGGCGAACCACGACAACCCGCTGGTCTAGACCTGTGCGGGGTGTGGCTTAACCTTGAGGTATGACACATTCCGGAAGGCTGCGCAGTGGCGCCCTCTGACGCGGCCCGCATGGTCGGCGAGATCGACCGCAACAACGGAACGCCCATCTACGTCCAGCTGAGGGAAATCCTCAGGTCCCACATTGTCAGCGCCTGCCCGCCCGGGTCGGCGCTGCCCTCCGAACGGGACCTCGCCGAGCGCTTTGGCCTGGCCAGGATGACAGTGCGCCAGGCCATCGATGCCCTCGTCGGCGAGGAAGTCATCGAGCGGGTGGTGGGCCTGGGCACCTTTGTCCGGAAACCGAAGCTGGACCTGCAGGTCAAGCTGACCTCCTACAGCGAGGAAATGCAGCGTCGCGGCATGGTCCCGGCGGCCAAGGTCCTCAGCTTCGAGCAGATCGGCGCCAGCGCCTTCCTGGCACGGGAGCTCCAGCTGGAGGAGGGCACGCCCCTGGTGCGGTTCCGCCGCCTCCTGCTGGCGGACAGCGAGCCCATGAGCGTTGACGAGAATTTCATTCCGGCCCACCGGGTGCCAGGACTGCTCGACGGCGAACCGCCCACCTCGCTCTACAACGTCCTGTCCGAACGCTACGGGCTGGTGATGGAGTGGGGCGAGGACATGATCGAGGCCACGGCTGCCTCGCCGTCCACGGCCCGCCTGCTCAACGTCGAGGTCGGTTCGCCGCTGCTGAAGATCCAGCGCCACGCCTTCGTGGCCCGCGCCATGGTGGACTACTCGGTGTCCTATTACCGGGCCGACCGCTACAAGCTGTGGGTGCCGCTGCAGCGCCCCGGCGTCCGCCCGACCCGCAATTACGCCTCGGGGTACCGCCCCTAACACCAACGCGGGGTCACTACGCGCCCATCCCGAGGGGTTTCATGGGCGCGTAGTGACCCCGCGTTGTCTGTTGTTGCGTGGGCATGCAGAAAGGCCCGGTCCTGAGGACCGGGCCTTTCTGGTGTTCACTGCAGCCGGTTAGCGGCTGAGCGTCTTTTGGGTCTCGCTTGCTTCGATTGCCTCGTGGGGTTCGTGGTGGCCATGGGCCGCCTCAAGCTCAGCGGGCGTTGCCGGGGCAACCCGGTCCTCGAAGAACCACTGCGACAGCTTCGCGCGGCGCTTTTCTTTCTTGTCAACGACGCCGTTGGCGTTCGGCTCCGCCGGAAGCGGAGACGGCGACTCAAAGCCGACGAGCTTGTAACGCTTGTACTCGTCCAGCGGTGCATGGACCTCGATGAACTCGCCATGCGGCAGGCGCACGATACGGCCGGTTTCGCGGCCGTGCAGGGCGATCTCGCGGTCCTTGCGCTGCAGGGCCAGGGCAATGCGCTTCGTGACAATGAAGGCGATGATCGGGCCGATGAAGAACAGTGTCCGCAGCCAGTAGGTGACATCGTTCAGCGACACGCTGAAGTGCGTGGCGATGAGGTCCGAGCCTGCTGCTGCCCACATAACGCAGTACCAGACGAAGCCGGCCATGCCGATGGCGGTACGCGTCGGAGCATTGCGCGGACGGTCCAGGACGTGGTGCTCGCGGTTGTCCTTGGTGATCCAACGTTCGATCCACGGGTAGGCGAACATCAGGGTGAAGAGGATTCCCGCCGGCACCAGGGCCGGGAGAAGCACGTTGAAGCTGAAGACATAACCGAACCAGACCTGTTCGACGCTCCAGTCACCGATCATGCCCGGCATGAGGCGCAGGGCGCCGTCAACGAACCCGATGTACCAGTCAGGCTGGGTACCGGCCGAGACGGGGGAGGGGTCGTAGGGGCCGTAGTTCCAGATCGGGTTGATGGTGAAGAACCCTGCCATGAGGGCAATAACACCGAACACGATGAAGAAGAAGCCGCCGGCCTTTGCCGCGTAAACCGGGCCAAGCGGGTAGCCGACGACGTTGCCGTCGTTGCGCCCCGGGCCGGGGTACTGGGTGTGCTTGTGCACGACCACCATAAAGAGGTGCATCACGATCATCAGGAGGATGAGCGCCGGAACCAGCAGGATGTGGAGCATGTACAGGCGGCCGATGACAACCGTCCCAGGGAATTCTCCGCCGAAGAGGAAGAACGAGATGTACGTTCCGATTACCGGGATGGACTTGATCACGCCGTCGATGATGCGCAGGCCGTTGCCGGAGAGCAGGTCATCGGGGAGGGAGTAGCCGGTGAAGCCGGCAGCCATGGAGAGGATGAGCAGCACGCTGCCCACCACCCAGTTCATTTCGCGCGGCTTGCGGAAGGCGCCGGTGAAGAAGACGCGGAGCATGTGCACGGAGACCGAGGCGACAAAGAGCAGCGCGGACCAGTGGTGGACCTGGCGCATGAACAGACCGCCGCGGACATCAAAGGAGATGTCCAGGGACGAGCTGTAGGCTACCGACATCTCGACGTTCTTAAGGGGCAGGTAGGAGCCCTGGTAGCGGGTCTCCGCCATCGAGGGATCGAAGAAGAACGTCAGGAACGTGCCAGAGAGGAGCAGGATGACGAAGGAGTACAGCGCCACTTCACCGAACATGAAGGACCAGTGGTCCGGGAAGACCTTACGGCCGAATTCACGGAGCATCCCTGATCCGCCGACGCGCTCGTCAACGAAGTTGGTGATGCGGCCGCCCTTGGTCTTGGCGACGAAGGCGGGGGCATTAGGCGTTGATGCTGCGCTCATGCTCATCACGCTCCCAATAGCTAGGTCCTACAGGTTCGTTGAAGTCGCTGGTCGCGACCAGGTAGCCCTCGGAGTCAACCGCGATTGGCAGCTGGGGGAGAGGCCGGCTGGCCGGGCCAAAGATAACCTTGCATTCCTGGGTGAGGTCGAAGGTTGACTGGTGGCACGGGCACAGCAGGTGGTGGGTCTGCTGCTCGTACAGGGCAACAGGGCAACCAACGTGGGTGCAGATCTTGGAGTACGCAACAATCCCGTTGTAACCCCAGTCCTCACGGCCGGGGGAAGGGTTGAGCGATTCCGGGTTCAGGCGCATCAGCAGAACAACGGCCTTGGCCTTTTCTTCCAGCTTGTGTTCGTGCAGTTCGTTCAGGCCTTCCGGAATGACGTGGAAAGCTGAACCGATGGTCACATCGGCTGCCTTGATGGGGGTGCCGTCAGGGTCGCGGGCAAGCCGCTTGAGCTTGCCATCCTGGGGTGCCCACATGGTGTGCTTAAGCGAGTTGTCAGGACGCGGACCCAGGTCACCGAAGATGGCGAGGGCCGGCAGGGGAGCCAGCGCCACGGCGCCCAGGAGAGTGTTGCGGATCAGCGGGCGGCGTTTGATGCCGGTTTCCTCGACGATGTCGTCGACGATCCGGACGGCCGCCAGGCGGTCTTCCTCGGTACGGATGGCATGGCGCTCTTCCGA
Organism: Pseudarthrobacter leeuwenhoeki; assembly: GCF_055412885.1. Taxonomy (NCBI): domain Bacteria; kingdom Bacillati; phylum Actinomycetota; class Actinomycetes; order Micrococcales; family Micrococcaceae; genus Pseudarthrobacter; species Pseudarthrobacter leeuwenhoeki. The sequence continues at coordinate 126,848 of NZ_JBVAYY010000008.1, forward strand.
GACTTCATGGTCCGGCATGAGGGCTTTGGCCCAGTGCACGATTCCGGTGCCGATGCCAAGCATGGCAAAGGCGGTGCCGAGGCCCAGCAGCATGTTCTGCAGCCGGATCGTCGCGATCGCGGTGTCGTCCCCCAGATCGATGGCAAAGTACGCCACCAGGAATATCAGGGTGCCGACGACCGAGGTCCCGAACAGAAGGGCTACCTGCCGTTCTGCTCGTTTGGCGGCCTTCGGGTCCGTGTCGGCCAGGCGCAAACGATGCGGAGGAAGTCCAGGATCCTGGAACTTCTCCACCTCATTCTGACCAGCCTTAGCTACGGAGCCCGAGTCGTTCGGACTGCCGTCACTATGGTTGCCCATAATTCGCCTCATCCCTCTCTCGTCTCGGCTAGTGCCGAGTTAGCTTTCAATTCAAACTGCTGACGGGTCAGCAGAAAACTTTTACAGGTGTAACAGGTGGGCTTAGGACGTCCGGGACGTAAGCCAGATGGTGAAGGCGATGATGACGCCCAGGCCTGCAATCCAGACAAACAGGCCTTCAGAAACCGGACCCAGAGCACCCAGATCCGCGCCGCCGGGAGAACCGTTGGCTTCGATCTTCTTCAGGAAGGTGATGATGTCGCGCTTTCCCTCGGGGGAAAGGTTGGCGTCGCTGAAGACCGGCATGTTCTGCGGTCCGGTGACCATGGCTTCGTAGATGTGTTTGCTGGAGACACCGTCCAGGGCGGGAGCAAATTTGCCCCGGGTCAGTGCACCGCCGGCAGCAGCCGCGTTGTGGCACATGGCGCAGTTCACGCGGAACAGCTCGCCGCCCTTGGCGGCGTCGCCCTGGCCATCAAGGACATTTGCCTCGGGGATGGAGGGGCCGGGGCCCAGCGAAGCAACGTAGGCGGACAGCTGATGTGTCTGCTCGTCGTTGAACTGGACCGGCTTCTTGGGGGCCTGCGGGCCGTTCATCTGCATGGGCATGCGGCCTGTGCCGACCTGGAAGTCAACGGCGGCAGCGCCGACGCCGGCGAGGGCGGGGCCGTCTTTGGTCCCGCTGGCGCCCATGCCGTGGCAGGTGGCGCAGTTGGCGGCAAAGAGCTTGCCGCCTTCCTCTGCGTCGTTTGCGCTGAAGGTGGTGGTGGCTTTGGCCTGGTTGACGGTGGTGGCTACGGCGTACAGCCCACCAGTGACCAAGAGGCCCATGAGCAGCAACGCAATAGCTGCTAGTGGGTGACGTCGCTTCTGCGAGAGTGCCTTCACGTGGTGGTTCCTTTTTTCGATCCTGCGTTGGCTCCGGGAGCCACTTCTTGAAATTCTACCTCTTGTAGAAGAAAAGTCAGGTGTTGCTACTTGAGTACGTAGATGACCAGGAAAAGGCCGATCCAGACGACGTCGACGAAGTGCCAGTAGTAAGAGGTGACTATCGCAGAGGTTGCTTCGAAGTGGCCGAACTTCTTTGCTGCGAAGGAGCGTCCCATAATGAGGAGGAAGGCTACCAAGCCGCCGATAACGTGCAGGCCGTGGAAGCCTGTGGTGATGTAAAACGCCGAGCCGTAGGCGTTGGAGGAGAGTGAGACATGCTCGGAAACGAGCATGGCGTACTCAGCCGCCTGGCCGGCCACGAAGAAGGCACCCATGATGAATGTCACGGTGAACCATTCGTTCATTCCCCAGCGGGTGAAGCTGAGGGGTCCGCCGCTTCGACGCGGCTGAAGCCGCTCGGCGGCGAAGACGCCCATCTGGCAAGTAAAGGAACTTGCCACAAGGACGATCGTGTTGATGAGCGCAAAGGGGAAGTTGAGCTTGGCTGTCTCGTCGGCCCACATCTGTCCGGAAGTCGAACGGAGTGTGAAGTACATGGCGAAGAGACCGGCGAAGAACATCAACTCACTGGACAGCCAGACTACGGTTCCAACAGAAACCATGTTCGGGCGATTCAGCGTCGGGTGCGCCGGGGTACTGGGGGCTTGGGTCGCAGATGTCACATAGACATTATGTCTATAAAACTCACTCCTGCCCAACGCAAACCGCGTTTTGGGAGGACTTTTTCTACAAAGACGCGAATTCGCGCGGAAAAGTTCCCGGATGCGTTCACATTGGTCTTGCAGTGCGCACCTCGATAGCATCGGAACGTGACTTCTCAGGCATCTGCACAGGCGGCAGTCAACACTTGGCCGCGGCTCATCAACGCTCTCATTGGCGGGACAGATCTCACCACCGGCAACACGGAGTGGGCAATGAACTCGATCATGTCGGGCGAGGCCACGCCGGCGCAGGTTGCGGGTTTCCTCGTGGCGCTGCGGTCCAAAGGCGAGACTATAGACGAACTTGTCGGCCTGGTCGAGGCGATGATCGCGAACGCAAGCCCCATTGAGATAGCCGGGCAGAAGCTGGACATCGTCGGAACCGGGGGAGACCAGCAGAACACGGTGAACATCTCCACCATGGCCGCGCTGATCGCGGCCGGCGCCGGCGCCAAGGTGGTTAAGCACGGCAACCGTGCAGCGTCCTCGACCTCCGGGTCCGCGGACGTCCTTGAGTCCCTGGGGGTACGGCTTGACCTGCCGATCCTGCGGGTGGCTCTCAATGCGGAAGAAGCGGGCATCACTTTCTGCTTCGCCCAGGTGTTCCACCCTTCGATGCGGCATGCCGCCGTCGCCCGCCGCGAACTCGGCGTGCCGACGGCCTTCAACTTCCTTGGCCCCATGACCAACCCGGCGAACGTGCAGGCCTCGGCGGTGGGTGTGGCCAATGCGCGTATGGCTCCGTTGGTGGCCGGAGTCCTGGCCAAACGAGGCAGCCGCGGGCTGGTGTTCCGCGGAAACGACGGACTCGATGAGCTCACCACCACCGGGCCGTCCCGGGTATGGGAAATCCGGAACGGGGCCGTGAGTGAGGAAATGTTCGATCCGCGGGACCTCGGTATCCGCCAGGCGACCCTTGAGGAGTTGCGCGGCGGGGACGCCGCGGCCAATGCCGCCGTCGTGCGGTCCGTACTTGCCGGCGGACCCGGTTCAGCGCGCGATGCCGCGCTCCTGAACGCCGCTGCCGGACTCGTGGCATTTGATCCGGATGCTGTCGGGCCGTTCAGTGAGCGGATGGCCGCCGCGTTGAAGCGCGCAGAAGAGTCCATCGGGTCGGGTGCGGCGGCAGCCGTGCTGGACCGGTGGGTCGCACTCTCGCGCAGCTGAACAGACCGGGGGACGCCAGTTGGCGGGGCGGCTCAGCCGCCGGGCCCCCGGCATGCTAAATCCTACTGTTCGAAGCCGAGATTGAAGGCCGCATCGAGGTCGTGCTGGGAATAGGCCCGGAAAGCGATCTGGGTGGTGGTGTGGACAACTCCGGCAACCTTTGAGAGTTTGTCGGCAATAGCGTCGGCGAGATCGTCGTGCTTCGGGACCCGGGCGATTGCGATGAGGTCCCATTCGCCGGTCACGGAGTAGACCTCGCTGATGCCCTGGATGGCGGAGATTTCTTCCGCGGTCTCGGGGATGCGGGAGGCGTCTGTCTTAATGAGGACGAATGCGGTGACCACGTGTGAGCCTTTCCGGATCTGTTGCGCCGTTGCCGGCCAGGTGTAGGCGCCGGACGGTACGCCGCCGGGCCTCGGCCATGTCTCTGCCAGCCTAGTCCATCACGCCCCGCGGCGGCGTGTGCTGAGCCGCCGGACGCCGGCGGCCAGGAGGCGGTATCCGAGCAGCAGAAGGCCCAGGCTGAGCAGCGCCACGACGACGAACGGCAGGACCACGGTCTGCCCGGTGACGGCCCGCAGGAGCATGCCCATAGTGACCGTGCCCAGCCAGACGCTGACGCCGGCCGGCCAGAGGGCCAGCGGTTCGCGCCACACCCGCAGGGCCAGCCAGGAGAGCGCCGCTCCGACGAGGAAGGGCCAGGCCGTGGAAAATACGCCGATAACGACGTCCCCGCGCTGATGGGCGTCCCGGCCGATGGCTGCGAAGACGAGAATCAGTGCGGCATCGGCGCAGGCGGCCAGCACTGCCGTCCGGCGTGAAGCCGTTCCTGACGCGGAGGCGGTGGCGGTAGGCCGGGGGAGCGGAGGCGTTGCGGAAGGCATGGTCCAAGCGTAGCGGGGCAGGGTCAAGGCCGCAGACCAGGCTCCCGGCGCTGCGGGGGAGTTGGCCGTTGTGTCTTGCCGTCGGTTCCTTTCAGGGTGTCCAATCCATATAGACAGCCGCACGCTGCACGGGGGACCGGAGATCCGGCCGCCAGCCGGCGCTGATCCGGAACGTGGCGCTGGTTGGGCATTCAGGCGCCGGGAAGACGATGCTGGCCGAAGCACTGCTGGCCGTAACGGGTGTGATTTCGCGGAAGGGCTCGATCACCGAAGGCACCACCGTGAGTGACTCAGAGCCTGCCGCGGTCCACCAGCAGCGCTCCGTCGCCCTCTCTGTGGTGCCCGTGCTGGTTGGCGGCGTCAAAGGTGAACCTCCTCGATACGCCGGGCTGCTCACGCAGACTGTGTCGGGACAGCCGGCGGATGATGCGCTGCCCGCGGCCCGGACGGCCGACGACGTCGAACGCGCCGCCTCTGCGGCGGCGCGGGGCGCGCTTATCGAGGGAATCATCGCCGAAAGCGAGGATGAGTCGTTGATGGACCGGTACCTCGGCGGCGAGGAGATCCCGTCCGGGATCCTCATCAGAGACCTGGAGACGGCGGTCGCGAGGGGTTTCTTCCACCCGGTGATCGCAACGTCCGCGGAGACCGGCGTCGGGCTGGCGGAAATGCTGGAGGTCCTGGCACGGGCCTTCCCCCCGCCCACCGAACGCGAGCGGCCGGCGGTGTCCCACCTCGATGGCACTCCGGCAGCCACACCGGACTGCGACCCTGCGGGGCCGCTGCTCGGCGAAGTGGTGCGCACCATGATCGACCCGTTCCTGGGCCGCGTCTGCCTGGTCCGGCTCTTTTCCGGCACACTGCGCGAGGACACGGCCGTCCATGTGGCCGGGCACGGCCTGGCGGACCGGGGCCACGCCGACCACGACAGTGACGAGCGTGTCACCATGTGTATTCGCCGCTGGGATCCGGCTTGCGGCCGGTGCCGTACAGCGTGGCGGGGGACATCTGCGCCCTGACGAAACTGGGCCTGGCTGAGACCGGCGACACGGTGTCGGCCAGGGAACTGCCGTTGCTGATCCAGCCGTGGGAGATGCCGGACCCGCTGTTGCCTGTCGCCGTCGAGCCGGCCAGCCACGCAGCCTTCGGTGATGCTGTTGATCGGGAGTGTCCTCACGAGGGCGGCGTCCACCTTTCCCGCCCCGTTGTCGAACAGTTCGAACTGCTGGATCGAACCCGACCCGATAGGAGCGACGAAGGCGTAGAACTTCCCGCTCACCCTGAATATTCGTGGAACCGCAGCGGCACCGCCGCGGAAGGCGGACTCATTTGAGCACCTCGCTGAGGGGCACGTACTTCAGGTTTGACGTCGCGCCGCCCCGGTTGGATTCGTCGTGGACCACCAGAAGCCCCTGCTCAAACTTCGGTCCGACGTTCTCGGAGGTCACGTCCAGGCCGTCGGTCCCCGTCACGGCGTCGACTGTCCCATGGCCGGCGATCTCGAAAGTCTTGAGGAACGGGTTGTCACCGGCCCGGTCGTAGATGGCGATGGTGGAGTTGCCTTGGCTGGATACGAAGAGGTAGCCAGCGCCGTCCGCGCCATAGGCGATGCTCATCCCTTCGATGTCCGCCTCCAGCCGGCCGGCACCCGCTTCGTCCACGGAACGGCGGCTGGTTCCGGCGTCAGGTTCCGCGCCGTACTTCCAGACACCGGTACCCTCCTGCCCGACGTACAGGTGGCCGAGCTCATCATCGGCGACGCAGCTTTCGGTGATGCTGCTGACCGGCAGCGTCCTGACGAGTTTGGCGTCGACCTTTCCTGCCCTGTCATTGAACAGCTCGAATTGCTGGACCGATCCAGGCCCGTTTGGAGTCACAAAGGCGTAGAACTTACCGCTGGCCCGGCTTCGGTACATGCAGAAACCGTAGTTGGGTGCCGCGGTCTCGATGCTTCGGGCTGCGACCGGTGACAGGGTCCTTGCGGCGGTGTCCAGGGACCACAATGCCAGCGTGTTGTCCGACCGGTTGTTGCCGCCGACCAGGACCATCGACGAGCCCGACGACGGGAACCCGGCTCTCAGGTCAACGTTGCCGATCATTCCGTCGGGCCGGAAGTGGATCAAGTTGCCACTCATATCGAAGACCCCGATACCCCCGCCGGACTGCGACTTGTTGTCAGCAATCACCACGCTGTTGGCGGGGTCGGCAGGATCGGCCCAAATTGCGGAGTCATCTGAAATGTCGCCCGAACCCGGAAAACCCTCGGTTTCGAGTGCCGGCAGTGCACTTGGCTCCGTCAGCGCGGAAGACTGGGCGGGTGCGGGGGGTGGGGGATCGCTGGTGGCTGACGGGGAGCCCGGCGGGGGCGGGGCCGGGCCGGATCCGCAACCGATCAGGGCAGGGGTGCACAGCGCAGCCAGCGCGAGCAGTCCCGCTAAAGATCGGACGTGGCCGGCCATTGCTCGCCCCCTGGTCCCTTATGTTCCTGGCCAAACGTTGGCCTCTTGGGAGTATGTAAACACGACGTCGCCTCTGTCAAGCATCCAGGGGATGAACCGGACCAAGCTCCCGCAGGTCTGCGGGTCAATGACCAGTACTGCGATCTTTGGAGTCCTTCTGGTCGTCGGGCGGCTGGTCCGCGCGGCGCACAGATTGGAGGAGGGGCCGCCATGAGTCCGGCCCGGCGGTTCGTGGGAACGGCCGGGCCGGACACTGGGTCCGACAGATTCAGTGCTGACCAAGGCTTCCTCCGGCCGGGGGGACCGGGCCGGTTCGGTCTCCCAGGCTCCGCTCGAGGTGTCGCTCAGGGCTGTCCCGTCGGATTCGCCTGCGGTGTCAACGAGGCCGTTTGTTTGGTCGAAGGGCTTCGCGTCGGACCGGCCGAGCGTTTCGTCCGCGGGGCGGACCGTGTTCTGGGGAAGTCCCTCGCCGGGGAAGACGCTGCCCGTGGTGCCGGTGGGAGGCACGCTTGCTGGTGGCGTGGCGGGTACGACGAGACCATCTACTCGTCAGTATGCTTAGCATATGTGCTGGGGGGCGCTCAGGCCCAGGGGAGACGCGGGGGATTTTATCCGCCCGGCGTGGCCGAAGCGCCGGCGGATGCGCCCGCCCGCAGCGGAAGCTTCAGTTTCGACGTCGCGATGGCGCTGTCCATGACCACCCGGGTCAGGACCACAAGGCCAAAGTGGCCCTTGGCCATCGCGAACAGATTCTGAATGGCAAAGCCGTAGGCCACCGGCCATTGTTCCGGACTGGGCGCGGACTGCCGGACGGAGGTCTGCAAGGAGTCCCACAGGGCCAGATAGCTGCGCGGCGTTTCGCTGGCGTTGGTTCCCGGAGCGTAACGCGGCAGGCCGAATTCTGCTCCGCCCAGGGTGCTCGCACTGTGCTGGAAGAGCTCGTTGAGGTCCGGCACCTGGCCGCCGTGCTGGTTGGCTGCCCCCGCCACCAGACCCCAAACGGAGTACTTGGACTCTGCCAGGGGACGGTTGATTGCATCTCCCACGAAGTACTCGTCCCCGTTGGCTCCGCCGACGGTCATCAGTGAGCGTCCCTGGTACTCCGCGGCACCCGTCGGTATGCCGGACTGCGGCCTGTCGTTTTTTCGGCTGAACTTTCCGAACATGTTGTCCCCCAAACGTAAAGGCCTACCGGGCAGTTTCTGGTTGGTGCGGTAGGCGAAAACCGTGCAATCGAGACAGCATATGCCGTCAGGAGGACAGGATCTAGGTGACCGGTCGTGTTAACTCACGGGAACGGGCGGGCGGGGACATCCTTGAGGGATGGGACTGACGATGGCTGGAGCTTTGACCCTGAGCGGGGATGGTGGCTTTGTTCACGCCCATATTGTGCAACGCTGGTTGTATGGATCTGGAGGTGTCGCCCGCGCTCACGATTCCCTCGTCGGAACTCGGTTGGCGGTTCTCGCGTTCATCCGGGCCCGGCGGCCAACACGTCAACACTTCGGATAGCCGCGTCGAACTCTCGTGGAATGTCGGCGACTCTGCGGTGCTTTCGGATGACCAGCGGTTGCTGCTGGTCACGCGCCTCGGACGACGTCTCGTCGCCGGGGTGATCACCGTGACCGCTTCGGAGCGGCGGTCCCAGCTGCGCAATCGTGAGATTGCCCTGACGAAGCTCGCCGACGTTGTGGCAGACGGTCTCGCTCCCGAACCTGCCCGACGCCGTGCGACCAAACCCACCCGCGGCTCAAACCGCCGGCGCCTCGCCGCAAAGGAACAGCGGTCGGCAACGAAACGGCAACGACAGCGGCCGTCCGCTGAGTAGAGCCACCAGTCGACAGTTTTCAGCCGGGGGGACAACGGAACTCTTTCGCATGTGGGCGCATCCCAAAGCTCGACGTCCTGGAGCCGGACGTGCAAATCGCTGTCACGATCAGGACCCGTTGAGGACAGCCAAGACCAGCTGATCGACCGGCACGTCCACCGGCAATGCCATCCTTCAGCTGCAGGAGATTGATGGCGGGGGAGTGCTGTCATGGGCTGGTGTCAATGGTTGCCCTTCTCAGGAGATCCCGCACTCGGATTACTTCTACTTTACATAATGTTGATTATCGGCGCTTAACCAGGGGAGTTGCAGGGGAAGCGCAAACCCTCTTGTCCGGGCAATATGGTCGTCAGTTTTCCCACTGAACCGGCCAGCCTGCGGGATTCTTGAAGCGTCGCGCCTGCCACCGGGTCCCGCAGGAACTTCCGCCCGACGGGCTGTTAATTGTTGAACAACTGTTGCGTCGATTGTTCAACAGTCTGTACAGTTGCGGAAGACAATCGTTGTGACGCCAGTCACCCAACTGTTGGGACCCAATGGAAACCTCCACTGTCAAGGCCGCCCTCAAGCCGGCCGCCCGGCGTTCCGCCCTGCTGGGCGCCATGTTCCTTATGGCCACCAGTGCTATCGGCCCGGGGTTCATCACCCAGACAGCGGCCTTCACCGTCCAGCTCGGCGCCGCCTTCGCCTTCGCGATCCTGGTCTCCATCCTGGTTGACATTGCCGTGCAGGCCAACGTCTGGCGGATTATCGGAGTCTCCGGCCTTCGGGCCCAGGAGCTTGGCAACAAGGTTCTCCCCGGTGTCGGCTGGTTCCTCGCCGCGCTCGTCTTTTTGGGTGGCATCGTCTTCAACATAGGCAATATCGCAGGAACCGGGCTCGGCACCAACGCCATGATGGGCGTGGATCCCAAAATCGGCGGGGCCGTGTCCGCCGTCATGGCCATTATGATCTTCCTCAGCAAGAAGGCGGGGGTGGCCCTGGACCGGATCGTGGTGATCCTCGGCGCCCTGATGATCCTGATGACGCTGTATGTCGCAGTGGTTTCCGCCCCGCCGCTGGGTGAGGCCCTCAAGAACACCGTCATGCCCGAGAAGATCGACTTCCTGGTCATCACAACCCTCATCGGCGGAACGATCGGCGGTTACATCACGTACGCGGGTGCCCACCGCATGCTGGACACCGGCGTCACCGGCGTTGAAAACGTCAAACAAATCACGCAGAGCTCGATCGTGGGGATCCTGGTCACCTGCGTCATGCGCATCCTGCTGTTCCTGGCGATCTTCGGTGTCGTCGCCGGCGGCGTGGCCCTGACTGGCAGCAACCTTGCCGCCTCCGCGTTCCAGGCCGCGGCGGGAGATATCGGCATGCGTGTCTTCGGTGTCATCCTGTGGGCAGCCTCCATCACCTCCGTGATCGGCGCGGCCTACACCTCGGTCTCCTTCGTGACGAAGTCCAGCACCAAAGACCGCACCCGGAACCTGATCACTGTCGGCTTCATCGCTTTTTGCGCCGTGGCCTACCTGCTGATCGGCCAGGCCCCGCAGCAGCTCCTCATCTTCGCCGGTGCCTTCAACGGCCTCATCCTCCCTGTCGGTTTCGGAGTGCTGTTGTGGGTGGCCTGGCGCCGCCGGGACCTCCTCCACGGCTACGTCTACCCCAAGGGCCTGCTCGTCATTGGCATCGTGGCCTGGCTGCTGACCCTGTTCCTCGGCTACAGCTCGCTGACCAGCCTGGCCAAACTGTGGGCCTAGAACCCATGGTCTCCCCTCCGGTGAACGCGCACTCCCCCGTCGCCCATCCCCCACACCCGGCAGGCCTGCTCCCGGCCGAGGCCCGGGCCCTGTTCCGCGCCGGTCTCGTGACGCCCACCTCCGGCTGGAGCAGCGGCTACGCCCAGGCCAACCTGATCATCGTGCCCAAGGCGCAGGCCTTCGACGTTCTGCTGTTCGCCCAGCGCAACCCCAAGCCCTGCCCTGTCCTGGGCGTGCTGGACGCCGGCGCGACCTCCGGTGCGCTGCTGGCCGGAGGGGATATCCGCACCGATGTGCCCAAGTACGTGGTGTACCGGGACGGCAGGAAAGTCGACGAACCAACCGACATCACGGCCCACTGGCGCGATGACCTCGTGACGTTCATTGTGGGCTGCAGCTTCACCTTCGAATCTGCCCTCCAGGACAACGGCATCCGGGTGGCCCATATCGACCAGGGTGTGAACGTGCCCATGTACCGCACGTCCGTCCGCTGCGAACCGGCCGGACAAATGGCCGGCCCTCTGGTGGTCTCCATGCGCCCCATTCCGGCCTCGCAGGTGGCCGACGCCGTCCGCATCACTTCCCGCTATCCTGCCGTCCACGGCGCCCCGGTCCATGTGGGCAACCCCGCCGAGCTGGGCATCGCTGACCTGGGCCGGCCCGACTTCGGCGAGCCGGTACACATTCCGGAGGGCCATGTGCCGGTCTTCTGGGCCTGCGGGGTGACGCCGCAGGCAGCCGTGATGGAGTCCAGGCCGGCACTGGCCATTGGCCATGCCCCGGGGCACATGCTCATTACGGACGTGCGCGATACCTCCTACCAGGTCCCCTAGGCTACCGGGCTCCGATACGCGCCAAGAGCTCGTGCTCGGCCGCGTCCAGGTACCGGCGCAACTCTGCCGCGGCCTCTACCCGGTGGCCGGCCCGCAACTGGGCCACGAGGGCAGCGTTGCGTTCCACATAGGGGCTGTGGAAGTCCGCCATGGTTGCCATGGCGTGGAAGACCAGCCGCATCTGGGCGAGGACCTTGTCCATCAGCTCAGCCACCGACGCACTCCCGCAAAGCGCCACCAGCGCCTTGTGCAGGTCCTGGTTGGCATCGGCCATATCCGGCACGGAGCCCGCCGCCAGGGCAGCGCGGGCCCGGTCGATGATGGCATCCAGCCCATCCAGGGTCTCCGCCCCGTAATCCCCCCACAGCACGGCCGCCGGCTCGATCAGCCGGCGGACCCGGTAGATTTCACGGACATCCTCGGCCTGGGGCGCGGACACGAACACGCCGCGATTCGGAATGCGCCGCACCACTGACTCACCGGCAAGGACGGTGAACGCCTCGCGCAGCGTATTCCGTGAAACGCCCAGCGCCGCCGAGAGTTTCTGTTCGGAGAGTTTCGTACCCGGAGCCAGCTGGCCTGCCGAGATGCGTGAACGCAGCACAGCGGCCACCCACGATCCGGTATGGGCGTGGGCGGCCCGGACCTCGTCGGAGATCCCTTCAAGAGCGGCATTCATCGGCATGGATCCCAATCTACAGAAGAAGGGCACACTCCCCGCGCACGGTCCGCCGTGGCTGGCGGAAACCGTGCGCGGCGGCCGGCCCCGTCCTTTCTAGGTGATGGTGGCAAGGATGTCACCGCGCACGACGGCGGCGCCCGGCTCGTGCGGGCCACGCGCCAGCAGGCCGCGCCGGTGGGCGGCCACTGTCGTCTCCATCTTCATGGCCTCCACTATTGCCACGGGCTGTCCGGCCTCCACCGAATCGCCGGCCTCGACCAGCCATTTCACGAGGGAACCCGACATCGGTGAGGAAAGTTCAGTGTGGTCAACGGCCAGGGCTGCGGCTGCGGGGCCGGTCCCACTCCCCCCGCCGCTCATCAGGGCCTCGTAAAGCGTGGTGGGCAGGCCCAACTGAACCGCCTTGCCGTCCAACTCAACCGTGAGTGTGGTCCGGGCGGCGTCCGGTGTCGAGCGGGCGATCTCCGGCGACGCCGCAAGCGGCTCGGCAAACTCATTCTCGATCCATGTTGTGTGGACGCCCATCCTGTCCTCCGCGGTGAAGTCCGGGTGCCGGACAACGGCCCGGTGGAACGGCAGGACCGTGGGCAGGCCCAGGATCCGTATCTCATCCAGGGCGGCGCGGGCACGGCGCAGGGCCTGTGCCCGGTCCTCACCGTGCACGATCAGCTTGGCCATGAGGGAGTCATATTCGCCCGGAACGGTGGATCCGGAACGCACGCCGGAGTCGACCCGGATCCCGGGGCCCGTGGGGGCCTCGAAGACGTCCACCCGGCCCGGGCCCGGCAGGAAACCCCGCGCCGGGTCTTCGGCGTTGAGCCGGAATTCGAAGGCGTGGCCCCGTGGTTCGGGATCCGCGGTCAGCGTGAGGACGCCGCCGGCCGCAATCCGGAACTGTTCGCGGACCAGGTCGACTCCCGTGGTCTCCTCGGTCACCGGATGTTCCACCTGCAGCCTGGTATTGACCTCGAGGAATGAGATGACGCCGTCCGTCCCGACCAGGTACTCCACCGTCCCGGCACCGTGGTAGTTCGCCTCACGGCAAATGGCCTTGGCGGATTGGTGGATGAGGTTCCGCTGGGCCGCGCTCAGGAACGGCGCCGGTGCCTCCTCCACCAGTTTCTGGTTGCGGCGCTGAAGGGAGCAGTCACGGGTGCCCAGCACGATCACGTTGCCGTGGGTGTCCGCCAGTATCTGCGCTTCAACATGCCGCGGCTGGTCGAGGAAGCGTTCGACAAAGCATTCGTCGCGGCCGAAGGCGGCCAGGGATTCCCGGACAGCCGATTCAAACGCGTCCTCGATGTCCTCCACGCGGCGCACGACCTTCAGCCCCCGCCCGCCGCCGCCAAACGCGGCCTTGATGGCAACGGGAAGTCCGTATTCCTGCGCAAAAGCGAGGACCTCATCGGCGTTCCGCACCGGTCCGTCACTGCCCGGAACCAGCGGCGCGCCGGCCCTGACGGCGATTTCGCGGGCCGTGACCTTGTTGCCGAGTTCCCTGATGGACTGGGGCTCCGGGCCGATCCAGGTCAGGCCCGCGTCCAGCACCGCCTGCGCGAAGTCTGCGTTCTCGGAGAGGAAACCATAGCCGGGGTGGACTGCGTCCGCACCGGCCCGGCGGGCGACGCCGATGAGTTTGGTGATGTCCAGGTAGGTCTCAGCGCCGGAGCGTCCGCCCAGTGCGTGGGCCTCGTCCGCCAGCCGCACGTGCAGGGCATCGGCGTCCGGGTCCGAGTACACGGCCACGGACTGCAACCCCGCGTCGGAGCAGGCGCGGGCGATGCGTACCGCGATTTCGCCGCGGTTGGCGATCAGTACTTTTTTCATGGCGTGGATCCTTCGGAAGCTGTGCCGCTGACGGCTGGTTCAAGGCGTGCAGGTGAGTGGTGCGAAGTGGTCCCCGCCGGCTTCAAAGTGGCGTTGTCGACGATGTGGAAGCGCACCCTGTGGCCCGGCGGGAGCTGCGCGGCCAGGGGCAGATCCTCGGGCACAACGACTGCGATCACCGGATAACCGCCTGTCACCGGGTGGTCGGCCAGGAACAGCACGGGGTGCCCGCTGGGCGGCACTTGCAGTGATCCCCCCACTGCACCCTCGCTGGGAAGTTCGCCGGTGCGGCTGCGTTCAAGGGCGGCTGACCCCTCGAGGACGGGGTCCGTGCCGGCAGGCACCAGGCGGACACCGATCCTGTTGGACTGTGCCGTGACGAGCCAGTCCTGGCAGGACAGGGAACGCAGAGCATCGGCGGAAAACCAGTCGTCCCGCGGGCCAAGGGTCACCCGGAGCGCGGCCGGAGCGGAATCGAGCCGCAGCGTCGAGGGTTCCGGCGAGCCCACCGGAAGGTGTGCAGCCACGGCCGCGACGGGGAGGATCTTCCCGGCCGCCAGGGGCGCGGGACCGATCCCGGACATCGAGTCACTCGACCGGCTCCCCAGCACGGAAGGCACGTCAAAACCGCCGCGGACGCCAAGGTAGCTGCGGAGCCCCGAAGACGGCGCGCCAAGGGCCAGTGATTCGCCGTCGAGGAGGGCGAAGGGGGCGCACATGGCGGGCCGGTGCCTGACTGTTCCTGACGCGTCGCGGATCTCGAGGGGAACAGTGGCTCCCGCAACGGACACCACGTGATCGCCCTGGGCCAGCACGGTGAGGCCGCCCAGCAGGTTTTCCACGACGGCGGCACCTGGTTCGTTGCCGACCAGCCGGTTGGCCTGCCGCGCCGACTGCTGGTCGGCCGCGCCGGCCGCGGAAACGCCGAGATCCCCGAACCCGGGCCGGCCGAGATCCTGCACCAGGGCCTGCAGGCCCGGGGCCGTGACCACCAGCGCGGACGCAGTGGACATGGAAGCCTCGACGGCTGCGGTGACCGCGCTGCCGGCCACATCGATGATCTCGCGCACCGCCTTGTAGCGGACGTTATCGCCGGGGCGGACCAACGCGGGCGACTCGCGGCCGAGGTCCCATAGGACGGCTGCTGTCCGCCCGATCAGCTGCCAGCCCCCGGGCGATTGCCGCGGGTACACCGCGGAGAAAGCTCCGCCCAGCGCCACCGCGCCGGCGGGGACCGCAGTCCGCGGCGACAGCCGGCGCGGAACCTCAAGGCGGGTGTCCTCCCCCACGAGGTAGGTGAACCCCGGGGCGAATCCGCCGAATGCAGCGGTCCATACCTGGCCGGTGTGTGCCGCCACCACCCCGTCGGCACCCAACCCGGTGAGCCTGCCGACCTCGGCGAGGTCCTCGCCGTCGTACACGACATCGATGGTGACCTTGTTACCGGTTGCGCGCTCCAGCCGGCCCAGATCCAGCTCTCCGACGGCTGCGTGGGCCGAGGCTGCCTGCCGTCGGCTGCTGAACTTCACGAGCAGGGTTTCCGCCGCGGCCACGGCATCGAGCTGACCGGGGAAAGGTTCGGCAATGAGCCGCTGGTGGAGAGCGAGGACCGAGGCGAGGTCCGTCAGTTCCACGAGCCAGGCACACGGACCCGCCCAGCGGATGCCGGTGATGCTCATGCGAAGCTCCGGACGGTGACGCCTGCGGCTTCGAGGCCGGAACGTACGGCGGCCGCCATGGCCACCGCCCCGGGGGTGTCTCCATGCACGCAGATGCTGTCAGCCTTGACGTTCAGGACGGAACCGTCGCGGGCCACAATCGTGCCTTCGCTTGCCAGCCGGACCATATTTGCCGTGATGGTCACGGGGTCGTGCAGCACGGATCCTGCTTCGCTGCGGGAGACCAGCGTGCCGTCCGGATTGTAGGCACGGTCGGCAAATGCCTCGGACAGGACCCGGAGTCCGCGCGCGTCGGCTTTGCCCTGTGCAATGGAGTCGGGCAGGAGCAGCAGCGGCAGCCCGGGACTGAACGCATGTACGGCGTCGACGACCGCCTGCGCGTGCACCTCGTGGTGGACGATGGCGTTGTAGAGGGCGCCATGGGGCTTCACGTACTTGATCTCGGAACCGGCGGCGCGGGCCAGGGCCTGAAGGGCGCCGAGCTGGTACAGGACGTCATCGGCCAGTTCCGTGGCGGAGCAGTCGACAAAGCGGCGGCCAAAGCCGGCCAGATCCCGGTAACCGACGTGCGCTCCGATGGTGACGCCCGCAGCGACGGCCTCGCGGCAGGTCCGTGCAATGGTGCTTGGATCACCGGCATGGAAGCCGCACGCGACATTTGCACTGGACACGTGGCGGAAGACGGCCGCGTCGTCACCCATGGTCCAGCTGCCAAAGGACTCCCCGACGTCGCTGTTCAGATCGATGATGGGCATGTGATCTCCGCCTCAATTTGCATGATTTCCATCATGCCCCAAAATCTCTGATTGTTCAACAATGTAAGTGCCGACGACGCCGCACCTCACCACGCTGAGCTCCGGATCTCGGTCACCGGGCGACGTAGGCCGCCAGGTGCTCGCCGGTGAGGGTGCTGTGGCCGGCGATCAGCGCGGCCGGTGTGCCCTCGAAGACGATCCGGCCGCCGTCGTGGCCGGCGCCCGGGCCGAGGTCGACGATCCAGTCGGCGTGGGCCATGACGGCCTGGTGGTGCTCGATGACGATGACCGACCTGCCGGAGTCCACCAGGCGGTCGAGGAGGCCCAGCAGGTTCCGGACATCGGCCAGGTGCAGGCCGGTGGTGGGCTCGTCGAGGACGTAAACGTTCCCCTTCTCGGCCATCTGGGTGGCCAGCTTGACGCGCTGCCGCTCGCCGCCGGACAGCGTGGTGAGCGGCTGTCCGAGGGTCAGGTAGCCGAGCCCGACGTCCACGAGCCGTTCGAGGATCCTGTGCGCCGCCGGTGTCTTCGCCTCGCCGGCACCAAAGAACGCCTCGGCCGCGGTCATCGACATGGCCAGCACGTCGGCGATGTTGCGGCCGCCCAACGTGTATTCCAGGACGGACGCCTGGAACCTCCGGCCCTCGCAGTCCTCGCAGGTGGACTCGACGGTGGCCATAACGCCCAGTTCGGTGAAGATGACGCCAGCGCCGTTGCAGGTGGGACAGGCGCCTTCCGAGTTGGAGCTGAACAGCGCCGGCTTCACGCCGTTAGCCTTGGCAAAAGCCTTGCGGATCGGCTCGAGAAGGCCCGTATACGTCGCCGGGTTGCTGCGCCGGGACCCCTTGATCGCCCCCTGGTCGATCACCACCACGCCGTCCCGGCCGGCGACCGAACCCTGGACCAGCGAGCTCTTGCCGGAACCGGCTACGCCTGTGAGCACGCACAGCACCCCCAGCGGGATGTCGGCGTCGACGTCCTTGAGGTTGTGCGTCGACGCCCCACGCACCGCGAGCGTCCCGAACGGGGTCCGCACCGATTCCTTCACCCTGGCCCGGTCGTCGAGGTGGTGGCCGGTGATGGTGTCACTTCCCCGAAGGCCCTCCACGCTTCCCTCAAAGCAGACGCGGCCGCCGTCGGTGCCGGCGCCCGGGCCAAGGTCAACGACGTGGTCGGCGATGGCGATCGTCTCCGGCTTGTGCTCGACGACGAGCACAGTATTGCCCTTGTCACGCAGCTGCAGCAGCAGCCGGTTCATCCGCTCGATGTCATGCGGGTGCAGGCCGATCGTCGGCTCGTCGAAGACGTAGGTGACGTCCGTGAGTGACGAGCCGAGGTGCCGGATCATCTTGGTGCGCTGGGCCTCTCCGCCGGACAGCGTGCCCGCCGGACGGTCCAGCGAGAGATACCCCAGTCCGATTTCCGCAAACGAGTCGAGCAGGTGTTGCAGGCCTTTGAGGAGCGGCGCGACGGACGGCTCGTGGAGCCCGCGGACCCACCCGGCCAGGTCGCTGATCTGCAACCCGCACAGGTCGGCGATGTTCCTGCCCTGGATCTTCGAGGACCTGGCCTCCGGGCTGAGCCGCGTGCCGTCGCACCCGGGGCAGGCCTGAAACGTGATGGCGCGCTCCACGAAGGCCCGGATGTGGGGCTGCATCGCGTCGACGTCCTTGGCGAGCATCGATTTCTGGATCTTCGGGATCAGGCCCTCGTACGTGAGATTGATGCCCTCGACCCTGATCTTGGTCGGCTCCTTGTAGAGGAGGTCGTGCATTTCCTTCCTGGTGAACTTCGCGATCGGTTTGTCCATGTCGAAGCCGGCGCCGCTGAAGATGCGGCCGTACCAGCCGTCCATGCTGTAGCCGGGGATTGTCAGCGCACCCCCGGCGAGGGACTTGCTGTCGTCGTACAGTGCGGTGAGGTCGAAGTCGGAGACCGAGCCCATGCCCTCGCAGCGTGGACACATCCCGCCCAGGTAGACCGCATCGTGCACCACATTCTTCTCGATCCGCCCGCCCTTCTCGGTGCTCATCACGCCGCTGGCCTTCCGCGTCGGGACGTTGAAGGAGAACGCCGTGGGGGGCCCCACGTGCGGGGATCCCAGCCGGCTGAAGAGGATCCGGAGCATGGCGTTGGCGTCAGTGGCAGTGCCCACCGTGGAGCGGGGGTTCGCGCCCATCCGCTCCTGGTTCACGATGATCGCCGTCGTCAGACCCTCGAGGCGGTCCGCGTCCGGCCGCGCCAGACTGGGCATGAACCCCTGTACAAAGGCGCTGTAGGTCTCGTTGATCATCCGCTGCGACTCGGCGGCGATGGTGGCGAACACGAGCGAGCTCTTGCCAGAGCCGGAGACACCCGTGAACACCGTCAGCCGGCGTTTCGGGATCTCGATGCTGATGTCCTTGAGGTTGTTCTCGCGTGCGCCCTGAACACGGATCAGATCGTGGCTGTCGGCAACATGCAACGTGCCCGGCTGCGCATCCGGCTGCGGGTCCGACTGCTTTTCCGACGGCGTAGCCATGCTCATCGTGTCTCCATCCCTTGGGCGGGGCCGTCCGCGGCCTCCGCCGGCGTCGTCTGGCTCTATCTAACCAGCTCGGGCCCGCATCCGCGGGCGAAATCCATTGTCTTCTGCGCCGGCCTCGCTGAGAATGAACCATGACGGTCTACCTGAGGTCCCTGGAAACTGCTGTCCCGCCCACTGTCCTGATCCAAACGGAAGCCCGGGACGTTTTCGCGGCCCAGCCCGGGCTCACCAGGCTGGGTACCCGTCTGGTCAGCACGTGCTTTGATTCCGCCGCCATCGACACCCGCCATACGGCTGTCGATGAACTGACCAGGGATCACCAGGCTGAGAACCCGCGGTTTTTCGACGCCGGCACGGGACTGCTGCTCAGCCCCAGTACCAAGGTCCGCAATGACATTTTCGCCACCGAAGCCACCAAGCTCTTCATTGAGGCAGCACAGAAAGCCCTGGGCGCCTGTCCCGGAATCACGAGCCTTGACATAACCCACCTTGTCACGGTGTCCTGTACCGGGTTCTTCAACCCCGGCCCGGACTACAAAATCGTCCGCGCCCTCGACCTGGATCCCGCCGTGCAGCGCTACCACCTCGGATTCATGGGCTGTTACGCGGCGTTCCCCGCGCTAAGGGCCGCCAAATCCTTCTGCGAGGCTGATCCCGACGCCGTCGTCCTGGTCGTCTGCGCCGAGCTCTGCTCGCTGCACGTCCGGACCTCGAACGACCCGGACACCATCATGGGCTCGGCCCTGTTTGCCGACGGCGCGGCCGCCGCCATCGTGACCGCCCAGGAGGACCCGGACGAACCGGCGCTCCTGCAGCTGGACCACTTCGAGACCGTCCTGACCCCGGTCGGCGAGGAATCCATGGCGTGGAATATCGGCGATGAAGGTTTCGAGATGGTTCTGGGGAACTACGTCCCGCACATCATCGATGACCACATCATCGGCGCCCTGGAGCCGCTCCTCTCCCGGGAGGGTGCCCTGCATGGACTCCCCTACCGCGACATCCGGCACTGGGCCATCCACCCCGGCGGCCGCAGCATCCTGGACAAGGTCCAGTCCCGGCTGGAGCTGAGCGACGAGCAGCTGGTCCCGGCCCGTGAGACCCTGCGCAACTACGGGAACATGAGCAGCGCGACCGTGCTCTTCGTTCTCCGGCACATCCTTGACCTGCCGCCCGCGGACAGCGCCGGCGACGGCGCGGAACGGATCTGCTCGATGGCGTTCGGACCAGGGCTGACGGTGGAAACTGCGCTGTTCACCAAGCTCAGCAGCCCGCGCCGTGAAGGCCCGGCAACGCTGAGCGGGGAGGCGGCGCAGACGGAGGCCGCCCGGACCGGAACCGGCCAGCCGGTATCGGCCACGGCCTGAAACCAGTGGACCTGCTGCGGGAACGTGCGGCGCACGCCGTTGAGGAGATGGACCTGCCCGGCTGTGACCCGGTCCGGCTGGACCGCACCTATGCCCAGTTTGCGCTCGTGAACCGGGCCGTCTCCGGCTGGCGCGGCATCTACCTGAGCCAGCTCAGGCCCCGCCTCCGGAAGGGCGGCGCCGCCACCTTGCTGGACATCGGCTGCGGCGGTGGTGATGTGCCGGTGATGCTCTCCCGCTGGGCTGCCCGGGACGGGCTCCGGCTGGAGATCACAGCGATCGATCCGGATCCGCGGGCCAGCCGCTTCGCCGCCGGACGGCACCGGGCCGCAGGTGTCACGTTCCGTCAGTCCACGGCAGCCCAGCTCGCCAGCGAAGGCCGCAGCTTCGACCTGGTGGTGTCCAACCACGTGCTGCACCATTTGGCTGAGGACGAACTGCCGCTGTTCCTTTCCGAGTCCGCCGGGCTCTGCCACGGCCGGGTCATCCACAACGACCTGCGGCGCAACCCGGCCGCCTATGCCCTCTTCTTCGCCGGTTCCTGGCCCTTCACAGGCTCCTACATCAGGCAGGACGGACTCACCTCGGTCCGCCGCAGCTACACGGCAGCCGAACTCCAGGCCATCGCGCCCCCGGGCTGGACCGTCATCCGCCGCGCCCCCTTCCGTAACCTGCTGGTCCTGGACAAGGACAGGGCCCATGGTTGACGTCCTGGTGATTGGCGGCGGGCCGGTGGGGCTGTTCATGGCCGCGCTGCTGCTCCAGCACGGCGTGAGCGTGCGCATTCTGGAACAGCGGACCGGTGCCGAACCGCACTCCCGGGCCATCGGCATCCATCCCCCGTCGCTGGACGCGCTGCAGGGCATTGGCGTGGCGCCGGCCATGGTGGCCGAGGGGGTTCCGATCCGGCGCGGCGTCGCCGTCGGCGGCGGCCGGACGCTCGCCCGGATGTCCTTTGCCGGGGTCTCAGAGAGCTTCCCGTTCGTCCTTTCCCTGCCGCAGTCCCGCACGGAAGCAGTCCTGGAGCAACGCGTCCGGCAACTCGACCCTGACGCCGTGCATCGCGGCGTCCGGGTCACGAGGCTGCGCGACGACGGCGGCCAGGTCACCGCGGACGCCACCGCGGGCGGCTCGGCGGTTCGCTACACGTCGGCCATTGCCATTGCCGCCGACGGTGTCCGGTCCACGGTCCGGCCGCTGCTCGGGATGGCCGTCCGGGCGAAGGATTACCGGGACAGCTACCTGATGGGTGACTTCGCGGACACTACCGGGTTTGGTCCGGACGCGGCCCTGTTCCTGGAATCCGCGGGGATCGTGGAGTCCTTCCCGCTGCCGGGAGCGTTGCGGCGCTGGGTGGTGCGCCTCGCGGACCCCGGGGACGGCGGGGACGCAGGCCGGCTCGTTCAAACGATCCGGCAGCGCACCGGAATCGACGTCGATCCCGCGAGCAACAGCATGCTCAGCCGTTTTGGCGTCCGGACCCGGCTGGTCCGCCGGATGGTGGCGGGCCGGACGGTGCTGATCGGCGACGCCGCCCACGAGATCAGCCCGATCGGCGGGCAGGGCATGAATCTGGGCTGGCTGGATGCCGCAGCCCTGGCTCCGGTGGTAGTCGCGTCGCTGCGCGGCGCGGACGTGGGGGCGGAACTACGGATTTTCGAGACCAGCCGCACCGCTGCGGCCGCCCGGGCGGCGCGCCAGTCCGAAATCAACATGGCCCTGGGCCGGCCCCTGCCGGCCGGACCGTGGGCAGTGCGGAACCGCGCTGTAGCGGCGGCCGCCGCCGAACCCGCCATCCACGCGTTCGTGGCCCGCCGGTTCACCATGCAGTAGCCGGCACCAACGCGAACGCCGCGCGTCGGTTCGGCGGACAACCCGGCTCAGGCGGGTGGGGGCATGAAGTAGCAGTCGTAGCTGTCCTGGCTGACGACCCTGCCATCCCGGACCTCAAAGACGGATGCGACCCTGGCCCTGATAACCTCGCCGCAGTCCCAGTGTGGAAGGTCCATCAACAGGGTGGCGCTCCACTCGGCCTCCACCACCACACGGTCGCCTTCGCACGTCGTGCGCCGCACCGCGAACCGCTGCCCGGAGACGACGTCCCGGGCTGCCTCCGCGCCGGCCAGGGCCTCGCCCCGGTTCCGGGTTGCTCCGGCCGGGGCCAGCAGATGGGGCGCTTCGCTCAGCGTGCAGTCCTCGGCCAGGAACGGGGCGATCTTCGCCGCTCCGCCGCCGCTTTCGATGGCGCGCAGCAGCGCTAGGACGCATTCCAAGGGGGTCCGTGAAGTCATGGATCGAGACTATCCGAGCGTGGCGCCCGGGAATCCAGGCTGGAGCGTTGCTGCGTGGACTTACCTGCGAATTTGTTACAACGTCTTGCGGACGCCAGTAGTCTGTTGCCATGTCCCCTGACGCCAAGCCCACTGACTTCAGCGCCGCCCGCATCCATGAAACCGTCCAGCAGGTACTCACTGCCGGAGTGCTCCCTGCCATTACCCAGGCGGGACATCCGGTGCTCCGGCAGCTCGCCGTGCCCTTCGACGGGCAGTTGAACGACGTCGAACTGGGGCAGCTGATCGACCTGATGCGCAGCGTGATGCACAAGGCGCCCGGTGTGGGACTGGCGGCGCCCCAGCTCGGCATTCCCCTGCAGCTCGCCGTGCTCGAGGACCAGTTCGAGGTCGATCCCGAGGTCGCCGCGGCCCGCGGACGGGAGCCGCTGCCGTTCTTCGCCATGCTCAATCCGTCCTACGAGCCGACGAACGGCTCCACTGTGGCGTTCTACGAAGGGTGCCTCTCAGTGAACGGGCTGCAGGCCGCTGTAAACCGGCCCGAAACGGTGAGGCTGGATTTCACTGCACCGGACGGAACCAGGCAGCAGCGCGAATTCACGGGCTGGCAGGCGCGGATCGTCCAGCACGAAACTGACCACCTGCACGGCATCCTGTACCTGGACCGGGCCGAGTTGCGCTCCATCAGCAGCAACGCCGAGTATTCCGCACGCTGGGCGCAGCCCGACATCAGCCTCGCCCGGAAGGAACTCGGGTTCCTCCCGGGCCCGTGACGCTCAGGCCGCGTCCCTCAGTTCCGGTCCGCAGGGGCGGGATTTGCCGCCGTCGGAAGGTAGCGGGACCACCACTGCAGGATCCGGTCGAAGCGCTGCTTGCGGTGGTGCGGCGTCCCGGCACGTGACAATTCATGGTTCTCCCCGGGGAAGACCAGGAACGCGGCGTCCACGCCGAGCTGTTTCAGTGCGGTGAAATACCGCTGGCCCTGCTCCACCGGGCACCGCAGGTCCTCCTCGCTGTGGATGACCAGGGACGGTGTGCGCACCTGCTCCACCCGGGCCATCGGGCTTTGCGCCGCCATCTGCCCGGCCGAACGGCCGGTGTATTCACCGCCGAAGAACCAGCCAATGTCGGAGGAACCGGTGAAACTGACGGGATCGAGGAAACCGCGTTCCACGATGGCGGCCTTGAAGCGGTGGTCGTGGCTGATGGTCCAGGCGGTGAGGTAGCCGCCGTATGAACCCCCCATGATGCCGAGCGCCCCGGCGTCGAGGGCCTCGAATTTGCCGAGCGCGCCGTCGAGGAAGGCCAGGACGTCCTGCATGTCCAGGGAGCCCATCTTCTCCTTGATGGCCCGCCCGTGCTCCTGGCCGTAGCCGGCGGAACCGCGGGGGTTGCACATCAGGATGGCGTACCCTGCCGCGGCGTAGACCTGGGCTTCATCAAAAAGGGCTCCGGTGAACTGGGCAAACGGGCCGCCGTGGATGGTCAGCAGGACCGGGTGGGGACCCTGGCCCTGCGGTTTCACGAGCCAGCCGTGGACGGGGTAGCCGTCGCCGGAGGGGACCGTAAGCTCGACCGGTTCGATGATGTCGGTGCCGGAGCGCAGCGGTGCGGAGAAATCGGTCGCGACGCGCAGCTGCCCGGTGTCGAGCACCGCGACGTCGCCCGCGGTGGACGCATCGGTGAAACTGAGCACCAGAGATTCTCCGTGGGCGGCGGCACCGGTGACTACACGCTCGCCGCGGACCAGCGTCCGGTGGGTCCCGGCGGCCTGGAACTCGAGCAGCTCGACCGTTCCCCGGGCGTTGTTCAGGGGCAGCACCGAGTCGGGACCGCCGAGTTCGAGCCTGCCGTTGCAGCCAAGGTCCATCGTCTCGATGTCGCTCAGCCGCGTGGCGTCGCCGCCGCCCGCCGGCGCCACATAGAGTGCGGTGTTGCGTGCCACGAAGTCCTGGCCCGTTGGGCCAAGATCCTGGGCCAGGAAGAACAGCCACAGCCCGTCCCGTGACTCGCGGACTGCATGGACGCTCTGCCGGCCGGTGTTGGCCGGGGTGACGGGTTCCGGCTCCGCTCCTGTTTCCGCTCCTGCGGAGCCCTCCTCCACAGTGATGCGGTAGATGCCGCTGGCGAGATCGTTGTCGCTGCCCTCGTGCAGGGCGGCCGTGAAGTAAATGGTGCGCCCGTCGGTGCTGAAGCTCGCGCCGGTGTGGTCGGTGGCAGCGGTGGTCAGCTGCCGCGCGGCCGGCAGCAGTCCGGCCGGTGTGGTGCTTGCGGCGTCGGTCGCGGCCTGGCCGGCGGCGGCCGCTGCGCGGGCTTTCAGCGCCCTCCCCTGGGGCGCTACCCCGGGTTCCGCGCCGGGATCCGGAACCTCGACGAGGAAGAGCTGGACCGGCTTGTCCGCGGTATACCCCACACCGTTCATCCGGTACTGGTAGTCGGTGATCAGCCGCGCGTCCTCGCTTCCGGCGGAAACCCCGTCGGTGCTGCCGTAGCGGCCGTCCTCCGGGGTCCGGGCGCTGAAGACAATGTGCCGGGAATCGGGTGACCACGCGAACGCCGACACTCCCAGCAGCGCGTCGGTGACTGGCTGCGGCTCCCCGCCGCCGGCCTCCACGATATGGAGCTGGGGTTTGCCGCCGGGCGCGGCGCGCAGGAAGGCCAGCACCTGCCCGTCCGGGGAGAAGTCCGGCGCCACGTCACGGAACCCGCGGGTCAGGCGGCGCGGGCGCTGGTCCGGGTCCAGCGGCACCGTCCACAGCTGGCCGACGTAGGCATCGGCGTCGAAGTCGGGCCGGAGCACCGACACCACGGCACGCGTGCCGTCCGGGTGCAGGGCAGGGGCGGAGACGGAATTCAGCAGCGGCAGATCTTCAGATTTCACGTGTGCGAGCCTAGCCCCAGTTTCCCCGGCAGTGAAATGGCTCACGTCGGCGGGTCGGAGCCCCGGGCGGCGCGGCCAGCCCGGCCCGGGCCGGGGGCGCCACCCCTAGGATGGACACTATGCCCCCCGCCTCCGCCGCCTGCCTGCTGTGCCCGGTCTGCCGGAATCGCCTTGGATTCAGCGACAGCAGCGGCCGCACGCTCGCATGTCCGGCCGGCCACCGCTTTGACGCGGCGAAACAGGCGTACTTCAACTTCCTCGTCGGCAAAGGCACCGTTTTCGAAGCGGACACGGCGGACATGGTGGCGGCGCGTTTCGACTTTCTCTCCGCCGGCCACTACCGCTCCCTCGCCGCCGCCGTGGCCGAACTGGCGGCCCCTGCCCTCTCCGGCGGCCGGGCAGGAACCCCGGGGACGGTGCTGGACGCCGGCACCGGGACCGGCCACTACCTCCGGGACCTGCTGGACCGGGTGGCGCTGGACCGGACGCCCGCCGCGGCGATTGGCTTGGACATCTCGAAGTTCGCGCTCCGCCGGGCCGCAAAGCTCAACCCGGAGGCCGTTAACGTCGTCAGCGACGTGTGGCAGCCGCTGCCGGTCGCCGACGACGCCGTCGACGTCGTCACCGTGGTCTTCGCGCCGCGCAACGCGGCCGAGTTTGCCCGGGTGCTCCGCCCGGGCGGCCGGCTCGTTGTGGTCACTCCCCGGCCGGGCCATCTCGAGGAAGTGGCGGGCCAGGCAGGCATGCTCGGGATTGAGGCGGCGAAAGACGAACGGCTGGTGGCGTCTCTCGGGGGACAGTTTTCGGTGTTCTCTGCCGACAACCTGGACGTGCCGCTCCTGTTGTCTCCCGGGGACGTCACCAGGCTGGCGCTCATGGGCCCCGCCGGACACCATCTGGACCGCGGAGCGCTGGCGTCCCTCGCAGCCGGTCTCCCGCCTCGGACTGCCGTGTCGGCCCGGTTCCGGATCAGTGTGTTCGAGCCGCTCCGCTAGTGGCTCCACCAGTGCCAAACGGGTGCCCGGAGGTAACGACTTGGCCACTTTCGCCACCTGTCTCCCCCCGGCCCCCCGCAGGCCTTGCCGTTCGGCTTTAGGATGGAATCACAGTGACTGAGGGTCTGCACCTGCGGCCCCCGGGGCGAAGGGGGAAAGATGTTCGAATGGCTACCCGAAAACTGGTGGGCGCTGTGGCTTACGGTGTTCCTGGTGTTTGCTGTGGTGGAGATGATCACCCTCGACCTGTTCTTCATCATGCTCGGAGGCGGCGCCCTCGCCGGACTGGTGGCGGCCCTGGCCGGCGCCGACCTTGGTCTGCAGATCGTGGCTTTCTGCGTCGTTTCCCTCCTGATGATCGGCTTCGTCCGGCCCGTCGCGCTCAAGCACCTGCATAAAGGTCCGGCCGACCGCCGCAGCAACGTCGAACGGCTGATCGGCGAATCCGCCCTGGTCATGGAGCCGGTGACAGCAACCGGCGGCCTGGTCAAGATTGGCGGGGACGTCTGGAGCGCCCGCTCCGAAACCGGGGTCCTGGCGCCCGGACAGCAGGCGGTCGTCAGCGCGATCGACGGCGCGACCGCCGTCGTTGCCCCGCAGCCGGAAACCGCCGTCCAGTAGCCCACGCAAGAATTCCGGCGGCCGCCACCGGCGCCGGGCACACGGCGGGAAACCGCCGCACACCATAGCAAGACCAAATCTGGGGAATAGGTGATGTATGGATATCGCAGTCGCAATCGTGCTGCTGGTTCTCGTTGCGTTTGTAATAATCGTCCTCGTCCGTGCGGTGCGGATTGTCCCGCAGGCCCGCGCCGGCGTTGTCGAACGGCTGGGCAAATACCAGCGGACGCTGAACCCCGGCCTCACGATCCTGATCCCGTTCGTGGACCGGCTGCTGCCTCTGCTTGACCTGCGTGAACAGGTGGTTTCCTTCCCGCCGCAGCCGGTGATTACCGAGGACAACCTGGTGGTCTCGATCGACACGGTGGTCTATTTCCAGGTCACCGATGCGCGGGCGGCCACCTACGAGATCGCCAACTACATCCAGGCCGTTGAACAGCTCACCACAACGACACTCCGCAACGTGGTCGGCGGCCTGAACCTCGAGGAGGCCCTGACCTCGCGTGACCAGATCAACGGTCAGCTCCGCGGCGTCCTGGACGAAGCGACCGGCCGCTGGGGCATCCGTGTCTCCCGGGTGGAGCTCAAGGCGATCGACCCGCCCCACTCCATCCAGGATTCGATGGAGAAGCAGATGCGCGCCGAGCGTGACCGCCGCGCCGCCATCCTGACCGCGGAAGGCACCAAGCAGTCCGCCATCCTCACCGCCGAAGGCCAGCGGCAGTCCTCGATCCTGAAGGCCGAAGGTGACGCGAAGGCGGCGATCCTCCGCGCCGACGGCGAGGCCCAGGCCATCCAGAAGGTGTTCGACGCGATCCACAAGGGCAACCCGGACCAGAAGCTCCTCGCCTACCAGTACCTGCAAACCCTCCCGAAGATCGCCGAAGGCTCCGCGAACAAGCTGTGGATCATCCCGAGCGAAGTCGGCGAAGCCCTCAAGGGGATCGGCAACGCGCTGGGCGGCAGCAAGGACGGCCAGTTCAACGACGGGCTGTTCGGCCCCGGTTCCGACGCCGCGGCGGAGCCGGCCGCTCAGCGCCCGGCTGCGCCCGCCGCCGGCCCGGCAGCAGGACCCGCCGCGGTTATCCCGGGGCACCCGGAGGCCTAGGCCCCGCACCGAAAGGGGAGGCATCCGCGCCGCGGATGCCTCCCCTTTGCGTGGCCCCGAACCGCCGCAGGCTTTACCCGGGGTGCCGTGGTCCCGTATAATTAGATGTTTGTCCGGCTGGTTCAGTCCGGCGGAACAATTAAGCTTCGCAAAGCGTTTTATCCAGTGACGATTCATCCGGTTTGGGTCCAGTGAGACAGCGCAATGCAAACAGTAGTCCGGCGCGGCCTCACAGCCCCCGGCTAACGCAGGGCATGACCCTGCGAACCGAATAGAGGGAGAAAAGATGAGCGATCGCAGCCTGCGGGGGATGCGCCTTGGCGCACAAAGCATGGAGACTGAATCCGGTGTCGAGCCGGCTCCGCGCCAGCGGGTCGAGTACCGTTGCGCGGACGGCGAGCAGGTATTCGTGACTTTCTCCTCCGAAGCGGAGATCCCCCCGTTGTGGGTGTCCAAGACCGGCAAGGAAGCCTTGCTCGTCGACGGCGAACGCCCTGTGAACCCCAACGAGAAGGCAGTCCGCACGCACTGGGACATGCTCCTGGAACGCCGGTCGCTGCCCGAACTCGAGCAGATCCTCGAAGACCGTCTCACGATCCTGAGGGAACGCCGCGGCGAACGGCGCTCGGCCTAGACAGCACGCGCACCAGCCACTTCAAGCAACGCGGGGTCACTTACGGCCCATCCTGAGGCATCGGATGGACCGTAAGTGACCCCGCGTTGCTGTGCAAAGGGCCGGTCACGCAACGTCAGTGACGCTGCGTGACCGGCCCTTGCTTGTGCCGGCTCACTTATGCGGGCATTGCCTAGGCCTTTTTGCCGGTGAGCTTTCCGGCGAGCGTGTTCCAGCGGGCGATGAGGCCCCACTTGGTGACATTGATCATGGCTTCGACCACGATGTTTCCGCTCATCTTTGAGTCGCCCAGCTCACGCTCCACGAAGGTAATGGGGCGTTCGACGATCGTCAGGCCTAGCTTGGCGACGCGCCAGGCCAGGTCCACCTGGAAGCCGTAGCCGACCGAGTCGACGGTGCTCAGGTCCAGTTTCTCCAGTGTGCTCCGGCGGAACGCGCGGAAACCGCCGGTGACGTCCTTGATCTTCACGCCCAGCATGATCCGGGCATAGGTGCTGCCGACACGGGAGATCGCCTGGCGGTAGAGCGGCCAGTTGACGACGCTGCCGCCGGGTACCCAGCGCGAGCCCATGGCAAGGTCGGCACCGTGCTCCACGGCCTCGAGCAACTGGGGAAGCTGCTCCGGCTGGTGCGAACCGTCGGCGTCCATCTCAACGAGGATGTCGTAACCGGCGTCCAGGCCCCACTTGAAACCCGCGATGTAGGCTGCTCCGAGTCCGGCCTTGCCGGCACGGTGCAGGACGTGGACCTGGCCGTCCTCAGCGGCCAAACGGTCCGCCAGCTGCCCGGTGCCATCAGGGCTGTTGTCGTCGACAACCAGGACATCGGAACCGGGCACCGCCGTGCGCAGCCGCCCGAGGGTCTTGGGCAACGATTCCAGCTCGTTGTAGGTCGGAATGATTGTGAGGACACGCACAGCGAGGCCTTTCCTTGAAGGGAGCGGTCGAGGGCCGGGCGGTCAGTGCTTAGCTGACACCAGGCGCAACTCTCCATTATAAGGGAGTCGCCGGGGCCGCCGGGGCCGATGCAGGTCCCCGGGCAGGGCCCCCGGGCAAGTCCACCCGCCACGGGCCAGTTGCGGCAGGGCGCGAAAAGCGCCGCCGGAACCGTTTTCTGCTGCGAAGTGGACCCGCCCCTTGGGAGTACCCATGGCCATGACCGGAGAAGCTGCCGTGCTGGCGGCAACCTGGAAATGACCGGGGGACGTCCGGAGTCTGCGGCTTACACAACCCTCCGTTGACCCTCAATGCTACGGGGCGGCCCTGATCTGTCAACCACTCCGTGACCTGCCGTTTCGTTCATCATCGCAGGTCAGAGCCGCCTGGTGGCCGGTGAAGTTTCGGGCTCGGCCGGGCGTTCAGCGAGCGTGCCGTCAGCCCCGGAGCGAGCCGCTGGCGAACAGTTCCCGGCCATCCCTGACGGTCTGCAGGCACACCGGCTCGGAACCGGTGTCCAGTGCCGGCAGCAGTGGCGTCCGCGCCCGGGGGTCCGTGCTCCAGGACTGGACCCGGCCGTCGGCCACCTGGACCATCAGTTCCTGGACTTCCCACACGGCGAAGCTCGCGGGGGCGCCGGGCACCAGTTGGCCGGCCATCGGGTCCCGGTACCGGGCAGCCCGCCAGCCGGCGCGTGTGTGGCCGAGGAACGCGGCGCGGGCGGAGATCCGTTCCGCGGGGTTGTTGTGCTGCAGGCAGGCGCGGACGCTGGACCAGGGCCGCAAGGGCGTGACCGGGCTGTCGCTGCCGAAGCAGATTGGGACGCCGGCGGCGTAGAAGGAGGCAAAGGGGTTCATGCCGCTGCGCCGGGATCCCAGGCGCTGGTAGTAGAGGCCGTCCGCTGCTCCCCAGGCCGCATCGAAGCCGGGCTGGGCGCTGACCGTCACAGAGTAGTTGGCGAGCCTGCGGATGGAATCCGCATCCGCGAGAACGACATGTTCCAGGCGGTGGCCCGCGGCGCGGACCTTCTGCTCCCCGACCTCGGCCGCCGCCTGGTCCAGGGCGTCCAGCGCGGCGTCGAGGCCGGCGTCACCGATGACGTGGAAGCCTGCCTGGATCCCCAGCCGCGAGCACGCCGCGAGATGGGCCGCAGCCTCCGCCGCCGAGAGGTACAGGCTGCCCCGCTCCCCCGCGGCGTCGCTGTAGTCCTCCCGCAGGGCCGCGGTTCGCGAACCGATCGATCCGTCGATGTTCAGGTCCCCCGCCAGCCCGAGCACGGGCACGCCCAGGCGGTCCAGGATGGACTGGGCATGCTCGGTCGAGCTGGCCAGCTCGCCCCAGTACGGCAGGATCTCCGGAACCGCGTCCGGGCCGGTGTTCCAGGCAGCGGCGAGCTGGAGGTCCTCGATGCTGCCAATGTGCGGGGCCGCCATTTCCGCCAGCGCCACATAGCCGTTCGCCGCCGCTTCCGCGAGGGCCCGCTGCTGGTAGCCGCGGAGCGCAGCGGCGGGCAGCCGGCGCGCCGCCAGCCGGGCAGCCGTGTGCGCCTCCCGCTTGACCTGGCTGCCCGCACCGGAGCCGCCGGTTTCGTTGAGGCCGGTGTCGTTGAGGCCGGCGGCCGCCGCCAGCGAGGAGGACACAAGCGCCGAGTGCACATCGGTGCGGGAGAGGTAGACCTTCCGCCCGCCGGCGGCGCGGTCCAGTTCTTCCCGCGTGGGCAGCACGGAGTCCGCCCATGCGGTCTCGTCCCAGCCGTGGCCCAGCACGGTGCCGCCCGCGCTGGAAGCGGAGACGCAGAAGCCGGCCACGGCGTCGAGCAGTTCCCGGGCAGAGCGGACCCCGCCGAGCTGCAGCGAGTCCAGGGCGATTCCTGTTTCCGTGAGATGGACGTGGGAATCGACGAAGCCGGGTGCGAGGAGGGCGCCGCGCAGGTCGATGACCTCCATCGAGGTGTCGGCAATCGAGGTGGCCGCCTGCTCGGAGCCGACCCAGGCGACGGTGTCGCCGTCGACCAGCATCGCCGTCGCAAAGGGATCGGCGGCGGTGTAGACGGAACCGTTCCGGTACAGCGTTACCTTGTGCGGCGCGGGGGTGGCCGGTGAATCGGTCATGGGGCGGGGACTCCTTGGTGCTGGGGACCGGCGCGGGCCGGACGGACGTGTTTGACGACGGGAGGTTCCGGCCGGAGGGCCGGCCGCGGCGGTCAGGCCACGGAGGAATACGCGACGACGCCGCGCTTGATGAGTTTGATCGCGTCCCCGCACAGCCGCGAGACCCTCGGGTCCAGCGACGGGATCTTTGCCAGCTGGTCCAGCAGGTCGATGACCTGTTTGACCCAGCGGACGAAGTCGCCGGCCGCCAGGTCCGTGCCGCTGAGGACGTCCTGCAGGTGCCGGCCCTTGGCCCACTTGAAAATCGGCCAGACGAGGCCGAGCTCGGGTTCACCGGTCAGGGGGAGCTTGCTGGCCTCCTCGACGTCCTCCAGGGCAGACCATTCACGCACCACAATGTCGACAGCGGATTCCAAGGACACGCTCGGCATCTTGGGCCGGAGCCCGCGGTCCTCGCGTTTGGCCTGGTACACCAGGACGCTGGCGAGGGCGGCGACCTCGGCGGCGTCCAGGTCGTTGAAGGCGCCCAGGCGCAGGGATTGCGAAATCAGCAGGTCCTTTTCGCCGTAGATCCGGCGCAGCCGCTGCCCGTCGGGGCTGATGGTGAGTGCCCCGGCGGCGGAGGTTTCCAGGTAGCCGTAGCTGGACAGGACGCCGCAGACCCGGTCGAAGGTCCTGGCGATGGTGTTGGTGCGGCCCTGGATCTGGCGCACCAGCCCGTCGGTCTCCTGGCGGAGCTTCCAGTAGCGCTCGGACCAGCGCGCGTGGTCCTCGCGTTCACTGCAGCCATGGCACGGGTGCGCGCGGAGCTCGCGGCGCAGCTCAGCGATCCTTTTTTCCTGGTCCGGCTGGGCGGCGGCGCGGCCAAAGTCGTCGTTCCGGCTCGGCGGCGCAGGGGGCCGGTTTTCCCGGAGGGCGTTCCGGACCGAGGACGCAAGGTCGCGCCGGGACTTGGGCACCTTGGCGTTGAAGGATTTCGGGATCCGGACCCGGGTAATGGGAGCCAGCGGCCCTTCCACATCCTGGGTGCCGATCCGCCTCAGCTGGTTGTCCAGGGTCATCACGGCCGGCCGCGGTTCGCGGGAGTGGTGGTCGGAGCTGAGGACGACGGCGAGTCCTGGCGCCCGGCCGGTGGGCACATCCACCACATCCCCGGGGAGCAGCCGGCTCAGGGAGTCCTCGGTCACGGATTTCCTGGCCCGGGAGCTGGTCTGGGAGGCGTTCTTCTCGGCATCGGAGAGCGCCCGCCGGATCCGGGAGTAGTCGGTGAAGTCACCCAGGTGGCAGCTCATCGCCTTGCTGAAGCCGGCCAGGGATTCCTCACGGCTGCGGACCTGCCTGGCGAGCCCGACGACGGAGCGGTCGGCCTGGAACTGGGCGAAGGAGGACTCGAGGATCTCCCGGGCCCGGGGCCGGCCGAACTGCGCCAGCAGGTTGATCGACATGTTGTAGGTCGGCCGGAAGCTGGAGTTCAGCGGGTACGTGCGCCGCGAGGCGAGGCCGGCGACGGACGCCGGGTCCGTGCCGGGCTGCCAGAGGACCACGGCATGGCCCTCGACGTCGATTCCGCGGCGGCCCGCGCGGCCGGTCAGCTGGGTGTACTCCCCCGCCGTGATGTTTACGTGCGCTTCACCGTTGTACTTTTCCAGCTTCTCCAGCACGACCGAGCGTGCCGGCATGTTGACGCCCAGCGCCAGGGTTTCGGTCGCGAACACGGCCTTGACGAGTCCGTCGACGAAGAGCTTTTCGACGACTTCCTTGAAGGTGGGCAGCATGCCGGCGTGGTGGGCCGCCAGTCCGCGAAGCAGCCCGTCGCGCCAGCTCCAGAAGCCCAGCACGTCCAGGTCGTCGGAGGGGATGTCCTGTGCTGCCTCGTCGACGCGCCGGGCGATGATGAGCTGTTCCTGCTCGGTGGTCAGCCACAGCCCGGCAGCGACGCACTGTGCCACGGCGGCGTCGCAGCCTGCACGGGAAAAGATGAAGGTGATGGCCGGCAGCAGGTCCTGGCGGTCCAGGCTGGCGATGACCTGGGGGCGGCTGGCCTTCCGGACGGGGCTGCGCGGGCCGCCTTGAGGCGCATCGTCGCGCTGGTTCCGCTGGCGCCGGACGTTGCGGCCGCCCTGGCCGAAGCGCCCGCGGAAGTTCATCTGGGTCTCGGCGCGGGCCATGGAAAGCAGCTCGGGGTTGACCTCGAAGCCGGGGCGGGCACTGAGGCCGGCGGTTTCCGCGGTGGCTGACACTGCGGACGCGGCGGCCTCGCCGGCCGGGGCGATCTCGTCGAAGCTGGTGTCGCCGGCAAAGAGGTCCACGATCTTCCGGCCCACCATCACGTGCTGCCACAGCGGCACCGGCCGGTGCTCGGACACGATGACGTCGGTCTGGCCGCGTACCGTGTCCAGCCAGGCGCCGAACTCCTCGGCGTTGGAGACGGTGGCGCTGAGCGAGGCGACCTGGACTTCGCTGGGCAGGTGGATGATGACCTCTTCCCAGACGGCGCCGCGGAAGCGGTCCGCGAGGTAGTGGACCTCGTCCATGACGACGTAGCCGAGGTCAGCCAGCGTGCTGGAGTCGGCGTAAAGCATGTTGCGGAGCACCTCGGTGGTCATCACCACCACCGGGGCGTCGCCGTTGATGCTGGTGTCGCCGGTCAGCAGCCCCACCTGGTCCGCACCGTACTTGTCCGCCAGCTCGGAGTACTTCTGGTTGGACAGGGCCTTGATCGGTGTGGTGTAGAAGGCCTTAAGTCCGCGCTGGAGCGCCAGGTAGATGGCGAACTCGCCCACGATGGTCTTGCCGGCTCCCGTGGGTGCGGCGACCAGGACGCCCCGGCCGGCCTGCAGCGACAGGCACGCTTCGCGCTGGAAGTCGTCGAGTTCGAACGCAAGCGAACGGATGAAGCCGCCCAGAAAGGTTTTGGCTTCTGCGGCCCGCTCGGCGCTGGCTCGGTAGCGGTCAGACGGCGATTCCGGCCCGGGTATTGAGGACATGGTTCCAGCCTAGTGCGCCAGGGGCTAGAGATTCTCCAGCTCGGAGCTGGGAGTCGCCTGGTCCGCGGTGGCTTCGGTCTCCGCGGCCCGTTTGACGGCGCGCCGGTCACGGCGGCGGTCGTTGAGCAGGCACAGTCCGATGGCGGCGAAGAACAGGAGCAGCATCGGCCCGGCAAGGTAGAACATGCTCATCGCGTCGGCTCCGGGCGCAGCCATGGCAGCGAAGAGGCAGACCAGGAACACGGTGATGCGCCAGCTCTTGACGAGCTGCTTGCCCTTGATGATTCCCGCGAGGTTCAGCCCGACGAGGACCACCGGCAACAGAAAGGCGATGCCGAATGCCAGCAGGAGCCGCAGCACAAAGGACAGATACACCTGGGCGCTGATGAAGTTGGAGCCGCCGGAGGGGGTGAAGTCGGTCAGCACCCGGACCGCGTTCGGAAGCACCAGCCAGGCCAGCAGGACCCCGCCCACAAACAGCGGAACGGCAGCCGCCACGAAGGACAGCGCCATCCTGCGTTCCTTCTTGTGCAGGCCGGGAACAATGAAGGCCCACAACTGGTACAGCCAGACCGGGCTCGCCACGATCAGGCCCAGGAAGACGGACACCTGGATCATCAGGTCAAAAGAGCTGGCCACCCCATCAAAGTTCAGCGTCGCCTGCCGGCCCTCATTTTCATTGAGGTCAGCGATCGGTTTGATCAGTGCCGCAAGCATGGGCTGGTAGACGAGGAACCCGACGACGGTTCCCAGGACGACGGCGATCGCGGACTTGAACAGCCGGTTCCGCAGTTCTTTCAGGTGGTCGAGGAGCGCCATCCTCCCCTCGGGGTTCGACCGGTGGCCCATGGTTACTGCCACGCGGTGTTAGGCGCGGTTCGGCGGCGGAACGTCTGTTCCGTCTCCGGCGCGGGTTTCCGTGCCGGCGGGCTTCGGGTGGTTCACTACCCGGCCCTCGACAGGCTCAGAGCCGTCTGCAGCGTCCGTGGCGCCGTCCTTCTTCATTTCCCGGACCTCCGACTTGAAAATGCGCATCGACTGGCCCAGGCTCCGGGCCATGCCGGGCAGCTTCGGCGCAGCGAAAAGCACCAGTGCCAGAACGATGATGATGATGAGATGCCAGCCTTCAAGCCTCATGACAAGCGGTCCTTTCGTTGAAATACATCCTACGTCTAACCCAATTCGATGTCGTGCAGCCGCTGGGGCTGGCCACGGTCCAGCTTGCGCTGGACGCGCCGCCTGCGGCGTGCTTCCTGGCGGGTGGACCTGGACGCGCGGTAATCATGCCCCATCTGCACAGGAGAGGCAAAAACGGCGGAACCGGGCACGGCGCGCGGGCCGGATACTTCTCCCGCATCGTCGCCGTCCGAGCCTACGAGGTCCAGATGAACACCGGCTGAACCCAAGGTATCCGGCCCGGACGGGAACGTGGAGAACCGCTCCCCCGCCTCGCCGAGTTCCTTGACGGTGGCCATGAACTTCCGGAACAACCATGCGCCGAGCACAACGAAGAACAACAGTGACAGCGCAACGAGCGCTATCCAGATTACGATCCAGGACCACCAAGGCATGCTGAGTAGTCTAGCCGCCGCACTGGCTAGTCTTCATATTGGGCCAAGGCAGCGGCAAGCCACTCGCGGGATGCGCCCGCCAGCTCTTCCGGGTGAACGATCCGGACCGCCCCGCCGTGCTGGGCCACGAACATCGGCAGCCAGTCGGTGCTGCCGAAGCGGATTTCGGCCAACAGCCCGCCGTCGGGCAGTTCCGCAGTCCGCTCCGCGTAGTACTCATCGGCGAGTCCGGTGCCGCGGCGTGTCAGTTCAACCACCACCACGGTGTCGTCGTCGTTGGGGGTGAAGAGTTTGACGGGGAAGCTGTCCCCCGGCGCCGCCGTCTCCGAGACGGGCATGCCGGTGGTTTCCAGGGCTTCGATCCGGTCCAGCCGGAAGTTGCGCAGGCCCTGTGCGGAATGACAGTAGGCCTCCAGATACCAGGTGTTGTCCAACGAATAGAGCCGCAGCGGATCGATGTTGCGTTCGGACACCGAATCCCGCAGCGGCGAGAAGTACCGCAGCCGCAGCTGGGCGCCGTCCCGGATGGCTTCGCGGGCCGTTTCCAGCGCTGCGGAGTTCTCCGGCCCCACCTCGGGGCCGGAGAGCGCGGCCGCCTTGAGGCCCTCCTCCCCCGCTGCTGCCATCAGCTTGAGCGTGACGGATTCAAGGGCACTGCCTTCGGCGAGCTCGGGCAGTCCGTTGAGCGTCTCCAGCCCAGCCAACAGGGCGCAGGCCTCCTCCACGGTGAAGCGGACAGGCCGCTTCAGGTCGAGGTCCTCGCTGATGGTCACGTGGTCGTCGTCCCACTGGATGTCCAGCAGGTCATCCGGGTACCCCTCGGGCAGGCCGGAGCAGATCAGGATCCGCAGGTCCGCTTCCAGTTCCTCCCGGGTGATCCCGAATTTCTGCGCCACGTCGCTGATGTGCAGGCCCTGGTTGTGGACCAGGAACGGCACCAGCTGGAGCATCCGGCTCAGTTGGTCCTCCGAGGTGCGCTTGCGGCCGTGCCGGGGCTTCCCCGGAGGGAAAGCGGCTGGAAGGGAAGATGCTGCCGGGAAAGCGGCAGCAAGGGAAGATGCGGCCGGGACGGGGGTCGCGGCGAAGATGGCCGCTGCGGCCAGGCGGCGCCGCACGGAGCTGACGAGTTCGGGCGGGGCCACCGCGACGGCCCGGGGCCCGTAGGAGGCAAGCTCCTCGGCTAGCGTCTCGACGTCCCGGAACGGGACACTGAGGCGGTCCCGGCCCGTGGTGGGCAGGCCGGCGCCGGTTTCCGCGGCAGGGCCGGGGAGAGCGCGTTTGCGCAGTCCGCGCAGCCTCTCGGGCTGGACATCGACGACGGCGGTCCGGACAGGCAGCTCCGCCAGCCCGGCGAGTTCGGCGCGCACATTGAAGTCCGCCGGCGGGGTGAAGCGTTCCTTGTCCAGGACGGTCACGGCGGACGTGAGGCGGGAGAGCCGGAAGAAGCGTTTGTCCCCGCGGGCCTTGTCGTGGGCCACGAGATACCACTGGCCGAATCGGCTGCCCAGTCCCCAGGGTTCCACCAGCCGGTCCTCTTCCTGGCCGGTGCTCCCGGCGAGGTAGCGGAAGCTGACGGGGTGCTGGGCGTGCATGGCCGCGATGAGGTCCTCGAACGCCTGCCCGGCGGGACGGATCCGCGGCTGGACCCCGGCGGGGAGTTCGGCGTCGACCAGGCCGCCGGAGGCCTGCAGTTTGCGCACCGCGTTGGCGGCCGCGGAGCCGAGGGCGGCGTGCTCCCAGAGCTGTGCGGCGAGAATCAGAACGGTGCACTCTGCCGGGGTGAGGCTGACGTCCGGAAGCCGGTTGGAGTCCTTGCCGATCCGGTAGCGGGTGGTGGCCGGATCATCCGAACCCCAGCCCTTGTCCGTGACGGTCTCGACGTCGAAGCCGAACCGCCGCAGCTCGCTCTTGTCGCGTTCGAACATCCGGCCGAAGGCGACGTCGGTGCTGGTGGTGTCGTGGTAGACCTTGTCGCGCAGTTCGCTGCGGCGCAGGCCGTAGGTGGTGTTGAGCAACGCGATAAGCAGGTTCAGGAGGCGTTCGGTACGGGAGGCTGACACCCCGCAAGGGTACTAAAGTCCCGAGCGAAACCGGCAAAAGCGCGGCAACAGCCGGAAGAACTTCTCCGATTGTTACCGCGCTTTGGCAGTACGGTGGCCGTGGGCCCACGCCCGCCGGGTTCCTTGTCCGAGCTTGCGAGGATAGGGGGCGGGTGGGGACTAGCGGACGGCGACGAGGTCGACGACGAAGATCAGTGCCTCGTTGGGGCCGATCGCGCCGCCGGCGCCGCGCGGCCCGTAGGCCAGCTCGGACGGGATTTCGAGCCGGCGGCGGCCGCCGACCTTCATGCCCAGCAGGCCCTGGTCCCAGCCCTGGATGACCTGGCCGACGCCGACGCGGAAGTCGAGCGGCGCGCCGCGGCCCCAGGAGGCGTCGAACTCTTCGCCGGTGGACCAGGCCACGCCGACGTAGTGGGTGGAGACGGTGTCGCCGGCCTTGGCTTCGGCGCCGTCGCCCTCGACAAGGTCGGTGATGACGAGATCGGTGGGAACGGGGCCCTCCGGGAAGTCAATTTCCGGCTTCTGGCGGTCAGTGTTGCGCTGTCCAAATGACATGGGTGCTCCTTCTGGTGTGGCTTGGGGGTGGTGCGGGTGTGCTGGTTACTTGATGCCGAGGATATCGACGACGAAGACGAGGTCGCCCTCGGGCTTGCCGTTATCAGCAGAGGCATCGGGGTAGGCCAGGGCCTTCGGGATCACGAGTAGCACCCGGGAGCCGACGGTCTTCCCGACCAGTCCCTGATCCCAGCCACCGATGACCTCGCTGGCGCCGATGCGCGTCGTGAAGGTCTCGCCTTTGTCATAGCTCGCATCAAAAACCTTGCCATCAGCAAACCTGATACCTGCATAGTTGACAGTAATCCTGTCACCTGCCTTGACCTCGGGGCCGGTGCCCTTGATGAGGTCCTGGGACACCAGAGCGGTCGGGGCGGCTGCGCCCTCGACGGAGATCTCCGGGATGCCCTTGTCATTGTCCTTGACGGTCGGCAGGCCGGCCGGCGGGGTGACCGTTTCGCCCTCGGGCTTGTCCAGGACCTTGGGCGCATCCTTGGCGGAGAGCACCTTGACGACGAGGAGCTGGGTGGGCTGCGCTTCGGCGCCTTCAGCGGCTGCCGGGCCGGGAACGGCCAGGGCCAGGTGGGTTCCGATCTTGGCGCCCACGAAGGCGCTGTAGATGACGGGGCTTTCGGTCTTCAGCTCCTCGGTCAGTTCAAGCTCCTCGGGGTCCCGCGGGAAGGTGTCCTCCAGGGTGGAACCGTCCTTGCCGCTCAGGGCAACGATGGAGATCGAGGCGATCTGGTTGGCTTTAACCCGGTCGCCGTCGCCTTCCGTGATGACCTTGACGGTGGGTTCCTTGACCTCGAGGGGCTTGTCGAATTCGACACCGGGTGCGGTCTTGTCGCCGTTCTCCGTCAGCTTGAGGGAGTCCAGCTTGGCGGTCTCGCCGGCGGACTGGCTGGTGGGTTCCGGGGCGGCTGGTTCGCCGCCGCCGCAGGCGGTCAGCAGCAGCAGTCCGGGAAGAAGAATTGCTAGTAGTCGGCGCACTTAAGAACTTTCGTCGGGGCAGGATGGACGCGTCGCCGGGCAGGTGCCAGCGGCAAAGCAAGCGTTGGCCGCGAACGGCACTGTCTCAGAATAACGTGGAAAGCTGGGTATCAGCCCATAGAGTTCAGCAGGGCATCCACCCGCTCGTCCACACTGCGGAACGGGTCCTTGCACAACAGGGTCTGGTGGGCGCGGTCGTTGAGTTTCAGGTGGACCCAGTCCACGGTGTAGTCGCGGCCCAGTTCCTGCGCCCGCCGGACAAAGTCGCCGCGGAGCTTGGCGCGGGTGGTCTGCGGCGGGGCATCCACCGCATCCTTGACCGCGGTGTCATCCACCACGCGGCGCACGGCCCCGCGGGACTGCAGCAGGTAGTAGAGCCCGCGGGTGCGGGAGATGTCGTGGTAGGTCAGGTCCAGCTGGGCGATCCGGGGCGCGTCCAGTCCCAGGTTGTGCCGTTCGCGGTACTTGTCCATGAGCTTCTTCTTGATCGCCCAGTCCACTTCGGTGTCGATCCTGCTGGTGTCGCCGCTCTCGATCGCATCGAGGGTGCGTTCCCAGAGATCCAGGATCAGGGGGACGTGGACGTTGTGGGCTCCCTGCTCCGCGACGAACGCCGTGACCTTGCCCAGGTATTCGCGCTGGATTTCCAGGGCGGTGAGCTGCCGGCCGTTGGCGAGCCGGACCAGCGCCCGTCCGCTGAGGTCATGGGAGATCTCCCGGATGCTGCGGATCGGGTTCTCCATCCGCATGTCACGCATGATGACCCCGGCCTCGATCATCCGCAGAATAAGGTCCACGGTGCCCACCTTAAGCAGCGCCGTGGTTTCGGACATGTTGGAGTCGCCCACGATCACGTGCAGCCGGCGGTAAAACTCGGCGTCCGCGTGCGGCTCATCGCGGGTGTTGATGATTGGTCGGGACCTGGTGGTGGCGGACGAGACGCCCTCCCAGATATGGTCGGCCCGCTGGGAGAACGCGAAGGTGGCCCCGTGCGGGGTTTTGAGGATCTTCCCGGCGCCGGCGATCAGCTGCCGGGTCACGAGGAACGGAATCAGGATCTCGGCCAGCCGGGAAAATTCGCCCCGCCGCGGGATGAGGTAGTTCTCGTGGCTGCCGTAGGAGTTCCCGGCGGAGTCGGTGTTGTTCTTGAACAGGTACACGGTGCCGTTGAAGCCCTCCGCCGCGAGCCGTTCCTGCGCTTCGTCGACGAGGTCGCCAAGGATGAGTTCCCCGGCCCGGTCGTGCGCGATCAGCTGGGCGAGGTCGTCGCATTCCGCGGTGGCGTATTCCGGGTGGGACCCGACATCGAGGTAGAGCCGGGACCCGTTGGTCAGAAACACATTGGAGGACCTCCCCCAGCTGACCACCTTGCGGAACAAGTAGCGGGCGACCTCTTCGGGGGCCAGCGGGCGGGACTCCGGGCTCGAATAGGAAATCCCGAACTCGGTCTCGATGCCAAAAATGCGCTTGTCCATTGTTACTTCTCCTCAGCCAGCAAAGCCGTGATGTCTGCGTCTTCAAGCCGGCGGAACGCACGGCGGGTGCCCCGGCTGCTTTCCGAGCCGCGGTCCAGCACCGCCACCTCCACGGCCGATGGCGGCAGCGTGGTGGTTTCCTTGTCCGCAACGAGACCGGCCAGGGCAAGCCTGATCGCACCGGCGAAGTCCAGGTCGCCCTGCCAGCCTGCTGCGACGGCCTCGGAGACCTTGTCCGCCTGGCCGCCCATCACGATGAAGCCGTTCTCGTCGGCGATCGACCCGTCGAAGGTCAGCCGGTAGAGGTGGTCCTCTTCCGCGGAGGACCCCACCTCGGCCACCGCCAGTTCGACTTCGAAGGGCTTCTGTTCCGCGGTAAAAACCGCCCCCAGGCTCTGTGCGTAGACGCTGGCGAGGCCCCTGGCCGTGACGTCCTCCCGGTCGTAGGAGTAGCCGCGCACATCCGCGTACCGGACCCCGGCCTGCCGGAGGCTCTCGAATTCGTTGTATTTCCCCACGGCTGCGAACGCAATCTTGTCGTAAATCTCGCCGATCTTATGCAGTGACGGCGACGGGTTCTCGGCCACGAGGGCAATCCCGTCGCGGCAGCTGATGACCACCACGGAGCGCCCGCGGGCGATGCCCTTCCGCGCGAAGTCCGCGCGGTCCTTCATCAGTTGTTCGGGCGATACGTAGAACTGCTGGGTCATCTCAGGCCTCCCGCTGGGCAACGGCCCTGGATTCGATGATGGCGCCGGCCATTGCCGCGAGCTCGCGGTCCGGAACCCGGAAGGCACCTGCCCGGTTGACGGTGTAAACGACCGGCCAAAGCTGCCGGACGGGGTCGGGGCCGCCGGTGGCGGAGTCGTCGTCGGCGGCGTCGTAGAGGGCCTCGACGGCGACGGAGACGGCGTCCCGCTCCGGGAGGTTGGGCCGCCAGAGTTTCTTGAGCGCGCCGCGCGCGAACATCGAGCCGGAACCGACCGTGTGGTGTTCCTGCTCCTCGTACCGGCCCCCGGTGACGTCGTAGGAGAACAGCCGGCCAAGCCCC
Source organism: Pseudarthrobacter leeuwenhoeki (assembly GCF_055412885.1). Lineage (NCBI taxonomy): Bacteria > Bacillati > Actinomycetota > Actinomycetes > Micrococcales > Micrococcaceae > Pseudarthrobacter > Pseudarthrobacter leeuwenhoeki. Next base: position 168,887 of record NZ_JBVAYY010000008.1, read on the forward strand.
GCGGGGCGGTCGAAGCCTGCGAACAGCGGCACGACGGCGAGGCCCTGCATCGCCATTGGCAGGTTGCTGCGGACCATCGCCCCGAGCCTGTTGGCTTTGCCGTCGAGGCTCAGGAGTGTCCCCTCGATCTTCTCGTAGTGTTCGAGTTCAACCTGGAAGAGACGGGTGATGTCGAGCGCGATCCCCGCAGTCCCGGCGATGCCGAGCACGGAATACGCATCCGCCGGGAACACTTTTTCGATGTGCCGGCTGGCGATGACGTTGCCCATCGTGGCCCGGCGGTCCCCCGCCATCAGCACCCCACCGGCGTAGGTCATCGCCACGATGGTCGTCCCGTGCGGTGCCTGCAGCGGCGTGGCGGGATTACCTGCCGGGAGCTGCTGGCCGGACGGCAGAAGCCCGAAAGGCAGTAAGTCGGGGCGCTGGCGCTGCAGGTGTTCAGTGAAGGAGGATGTGGCGTTGGCTGCTACCTGGTTGGCGGTGGTTTCCTGCACTGGTGCACTCCCTCAACGTAGTGAATCAACGACTTGCGGCCCTCAGCCCTGTGCCGGCGCAACCCCTGCGGCGCCGTGGTCCGGGCGGTGCGCTACTGTCCGCCCTTTTGGACAAACGCCCGAACGAACTCCTCGGCATTGGACTCCAGAACCCCGTCGATCTCATCGAGCAGATCGTCAACGCCCTGGGTGGCGGCTGACGCCTGGCCCTCCGCGGGAGCCGGCGGGGCGGCCGGGACGCCTTCGTCGACCTCGGTGTCCCGCGACTGCGGCTGCTGCTGCTCCTGGCCTGCCATTGTTCTCTCCTTCTGTCCGTCTCTTCTTCGCAAGGCACTTCCTGTAAGCCATAGTGCCACGCCCGGAGCCCCTGCGGGACTCTTTGTCCCTAGGAACCGGGAGGCAGGCCCAGCAGCTCGGACAGGAAGGCTCCTGCATCCCGGTGCCGGGCGAAGAGGCCACCTGTGAGGGCCTCGGTTCCGCGCAGCGGTTCCCGGGTGGGGACCCGCTGCAGCCGGCCGCGGCCGGGCACATCGAAAATCACGGAGTCCCAGCTGGCGCCGACAACGTCAGCCCCGAAGCGGCTGACGCAGCGGCCCCGGAAGAAGGCCCGGGTGTCCGACGGCGGCTCTGTGACTGCCCGCTGGATCACGCCGTCGTCGACGATCCGCTGCATGCGGTCCCGTTCCAGCAGGCGGTGGTAGAGCCCCTTCTCCGGCCGGATGTCCGCCCACTGCAGGTCCACGAGGCCCAGCCGCGCGTGGCCCCACTCCAGCCCGTCGCGGTCCCGGTAGCCCTCCAGCAGGGAAAGTTTCGCCAGCCATTCCACGGAGGACGCAGCCGCCGCGCGGTCGTTGCCCAGTTCGGTCAGTGTCGCCGACCAGCGTTCCAGCACCTCATGGGTGTGGCCGTCCCCGTCCACGGCATCAGCGACCCCGGTGTCCTGGGAGTGCTTCGCGGCCGCTTCAAAGTAGATCCACTGCAGGTCCAGTGCGGTGATACGGCGCCCGTCGAGCAGCCGCAGGGTGGCGGTGAGCGAGGTGTCGTGGCTGACGGTCTGCAGCGAGGCAACCGGCTCGTGGACTTCCAGCTTCGGGGCCAGCCCTGCCTCGATCAGGCTCAGCACCAGGGCTGTGGTGCCGAATTTCAGGTAGTTGGCGGGCTGGCCGAGGTTGGCGTCCCCGATGATGACGTGGAGCCGACGGTACTTGTCCGCCGTGGCGTGGGGTTCGTCGCGGGTGTTGATGATGGGGCGGCGGATGGTGGTTTCGAGGCCGACTTCGGTTTCGAAGAAGTCCGCCCGCTGGCTGATCTGGTAGCCGGGGCGGGAGCCGTCCTGTTTCATACCGACCCGGCCGGCGCCGCAGAAAATCTGGCGGGTAACGAAGAACGGCGTCAGGCCGCGGACGATGTCGCCGAACGGCACCGCGCGGGGCATGAGGTAGTTCTCGTGGGAGCCATAGGAGACCGACTTGTTGTCGGTGTTGTTCTTGTACAGATTAATCGGGGGCAGCTCAGGATCCGCAGCCAGGCGCCGCACCGCGGCGAGGGCCACGAGGTCTCCGGCAGCGTCCCAGGCGACGGCGTCGCGCGGGTTGGTCACTTCGGGGCTGGAGTACTCGGGGTGGGCATGGTCCACGTACAGCCGGGCGCCGTTGCCGAGGACCATGTTCATCAGCAGCGTGCCGGACTCGTCCTCGCCGTCGGCTTCCAGCTCCTGCCGGCCGTAGGCCAGGGCGACAGCCTCGGCGTCCAGCACGGGCGGCTGGTCGGTGAGCTGGTCGGGTTCGGCCTGGCTGCGCTCCAGCGTCCAGCCGCGGGCGTCGTGCAGCGGTTCCTCGTCGGTGTAGTCCCACCGGGTTTCGGCCCCGCCGGCGGCGCGCTGCCGTGTCACCTGGGCGTAGGCCTGGATCACGCGGGCGGACATCATTGTGGCGTTGGCGCCCGGTGCGGAAGGCGCGTGGATCCCGTATTCGGTCTCCGAGCCCATCACCCGCATGGCACCGCCGACCGGCAGCCCGCCTGACAAGCCGGCGGGCCTGCCGGGCACGGCTGACGTCACAGGTACTGGCCTGTGCTCGGCATTGTCTCGATGGACTTGCCGGGTTCCTGCCCCGCCTTGCCCTGGACGATGGTGCGGATGTACGTGATGCGCTCGCCCTTCTTGCCCGAGATCCGTGCCCAGTCGTCCGGGTTGGTGGTGTTGGGCATGTCCTCGTGCTCGCGGAATTCGTCGATGACGGCGCGCAGCAGGTGGTCGATCCTGAGGCCCTTCTGGCCCACGGTGAGCAGGTCCTTGATGGCGTACTTCTTGGCCCGGTCAACGACGTTCTGCACTACTGCGCCGGAGTTGAAGTCCTTGAAGTAGAGCATTTCGGTGTCGCCGTTGGCGTAGGTGACTTCGAGGTATTCGTTGGACTTGTCGGTGGAGTACATGGCCTCGACGGTGCGCTGGACCATCGCGTCCACGGTGGCCTGCACGTCGCCTTGGTGCTCGGCGAGGTCGGACTCGTGGAAGGGAAGGTCGGCGGTGATGTATTTGTTGAAGATGTCCGCCGCGGCCTCCGCGTCGGGACGGTGGATCTTGACCTTGACGTCCAGCCGGCCCGGCCGAAGGATCGCCGGGTCGATCATGTCCTCACGGTTGGAGGCGCCGATCACGATCACGTTGTCGAGCCGCTCCACGCCGTCGATCTCGCTCAGCAGCTGCGGGACAATGGTCGTTTCGACGTCGGAGGAGATGCCGGTGCCGCGGGTGCGGAACAGCGAGTCCATTTCGTCGAAGAACACCACCACCGGGCTGCCCTCGGAGGCCTTCTCCCGGGCGCGGGCGAAGATCAGCCGGATGTGCCGTTCGGTCTCGCCGACGTACTTGTCCAGCAGCTCCGGTCCCTTGATGTTCAGGAAATAGCTCTTCATGTCCGTTTTGCCGGTGCGTTCGGCGGCCCGGGCGGCGAGGGAGTTGGCGACCGCCTTGGCGATGAGCGTCTTGCCGCAGCCCGGCGGGCCGTAGAGCAGGATGCCTTTCGGGGCCTTGAGTCCGTGTTCGCGGTATAGGTCCGGATGCAGGAACGGCAACTCCACGGCGTCGCGGATCTGTTCGATCTGCGGTCCCAGGCCGCCGATGTCCTGGTAGGTGATGTCCGGGACTTCCTCGAGGACGAGGTTCTCCACCTCGGAGCGAGGGACCTTTTCGAGCGCGTAGCCGGTGCGGGAATCGATCGAGAGGGCATCGCCGACCCGGAGTTTCTGCGACAGCAGGGCGCCCGAGAGCCGGATGACACGTTCCTCGTCCGCCCGGCCGACCACCAGGGCACGGTCCGTGCCCAGCATTTCCTTCAGCGTGACCAGGTCCCCGGCCCGTTCGTAGCCCAGGCCGGCAACCACCATCAGCGCCTCGTTGAGGAGGACTTCCTGGCCGACTGCCAGCTGGTTCATGTTGACCAGAGGGCTGATCCCTACGCGCATTTTTCGGCCCGCATTGAAAATGTCGACCGATTCCTCGGTGGCGGCCTGGCCGCCGTTGCCGGCGGAGAGGGGGCGTTTCGGGTTCAGCGCCAGCACCGTGCCGAAGCTGTACGGCGGCTGGCCCTCCTGGTCGAGGGCATCCTTCAGCCGGAGAATCTCCGCTTTCGCGGTCTCCAGCATGCCCACGAGCTTGGAGTTGTTCTGCGTCGCGGCAGCGAGCTGGCGGTCAATATGCCGGAGTTTGTCCCGGAGGATATTGACCTGCCGCTCGGCCACGGACAGCTCGCTGGCGGTGTGCGCCTGCCCCGCGGATGCGGCCGCATCCTCTGCCGGTGTCTGGCCCGGATCGGTGTTCGGAGTCTCCATCGTGCATCAGCCCCTTCCTACGCTTCTATTAAGACATTAGCCCCAAGAAGCCGCGCCCCGCTGAAGAGTTCCGAAATACGGACTACTTTGTAATATCCGGATCGTCCTTGACATTGGTTCCGGCAATGGCGTCGCGGGCGGCCCGGCGCAGTTTCTTGTCCGACACGGCGCGCTCCCCCACCGCACCGGGCGTCCAGGCGTTGACGTCCTCTTCCTTGAAGTCGGTCTTGGAGGGGCGTCGTTTCATGGAGATGCCCGTGACGCCGTCGGCCAGCCGCCGGGTGACCAGCAGGAAGCCGGTGTGCGCGACCATCCGGTGGTCCGGACGGACCGCCAGGCCCTCAAGGTGCCAGCCGCGGACCATGGATTCCCAGGCGTCGGGTTCGGTGAAGCGGCCGTCGGCGCGGATGGCCTCCGCGGTCCGGGACAGCTGCGTCACGGTGGCGACGTAGTTGATCCACACACCACCGGGGGCCAGGACGGTGGCTACCGCGTCGAGGCATTCCCACGGGGCCAGCATGTCCAGGACCACGCGGTCCACGGACCCGGGCTGCTCGGTGCGGACGACTTCCTCCTGGAAATCACCGATGGAGATCTGCCAGGCCGGGTGCGGGCCGCCGAAGATCGTCTCGACATTGCCGCGGGCGATGTCGGCGAATTCTTCCCGCCGCTCGAAGGAGTGCAGGTAGCCGTTGTCGCCGACCGCGCGGAGCAGCGAGATGGACAGGGCGCCGGAGCCGACGCCGGCCTCGACGACGCGTGCGCCGGGGAAGATGTCCGCCATCGTGACGATCTGGCCGGCGTCCTTGGGGTAGACGACTGCTGCGCCGCGGGGCATCGAGAGGACGAAGTCCGAGAGCAGCGGGCGGAGCGTCTGGTACTGCTGGCCGACGTTGTTGACCACCACGGAGCCGTCCGGCCTGCCGATGATCTCGTCGTGGTTCAGGAAGCCGCGGTGCGTGTGAAAGGCTCCGCCGGCTTCGAGGCTGATCGTGTTCATGCGCCCGCGCTCGTCGGTGAGCTGGACGCGTTCGCCCTCCCGGAACGGTCCGCGGCGGCGGGCTGCGCCGACGGGAGCGCCGACGGGAGCGCCGACGGGAGTGCCGCCGGCACGTGCCGGCGTGGTCGCCGGGGCGCCGGTCCTGACGGCCGCGCTGGTGGCGGCGCCGTCGGCTGTTACGGCGTCGTCTGGGCTGGTGCTGGCGGCGGTGTCGCTGCTCATGAAAGTGTTCCTCGCTCCTGTAAAGCTGTGTGGCCGCAGAAAGTGCCGGCGGTCCGGCTGCTTGCGCCCGGGGCCGTGCGCCCAGGCCGGAAATACACGACCGGCAGGTAACTCTACCGGCTTTGGCCGAACATCCGTTTGCCGGACCCCGGAATCCTGCCCGTCAGGGCGCCCAGGACCGCGGCTTGGCGCAGCAGGCCCGTTACGGTTCCGTCGCGGTCGACGACGGCGTACTCCAGGCCGTCGAGCTGGGCCAGGTACTGGATCAGTTCCTGTCCTTTGGACCACTCCGGCACGTAGGCACCCTCCCCGAGCGCGTAGGACACGGCCGTGAGGGGCGTCGTGGCGGCGGCGGCGGCGGGAACAGAAGCGAGGGCCCCGGCCTCCACCACGGCAGCCGGCCGCCCGTCCGGGCGGTAGAGCACAACGGCGGGGCCTTCCCCCGTGGCAGGATCCGGGGCCAGCGCCAGCACGTCGGCCACGGAAGCCCCTTCCGGGAGGCCCACTGCGGGTTCGGCCAGCGCGCCGGCTTCCACGAGCGGCAGCCTGCTCCGCAGCTTGGCCTGCTCAATGGAGGCGGTGGCGCCCATCCAGAGGAAGCCGCCGACGAGGAACGTGATCAGCATCAGGGAGATGTCCGGCCGGTCGCCGCTGAGCAGGGGCAGGGCCACGAACCAGACCACGAGGGCGATTACGATGATCCGCCCGCCCCAGCCGGCCGCCACAGTGCCCTTTTCCTGGCTGCCGGTCAGTTTCCAGACGGCGGATTCAACGAGCCTGCCGCCGTCCAGCGGCAGCCCCGGCAGGACGTTGAAGATGCCGATCAGCAGGTTGGCCCAGACGAAGATGTTGGCCAGAATCCCCGCGACGCCGGTGAGGTCGCCGGCCGTCAGCAGCAGCCAGCCGCCGGCGGCGAGGACAAAGTTGGCCGCCGGACCCGCCATCGCGACGACGACGGAACGCCCGGGTGACGCAGTGAAGCTCTCAAACTGCGTATGGCCGCCCCAGAGGTTGAGGACGATCTTTTCGCTGGGCCAGCGGTAGATTTTCGCGGTCAGTGCGTGCGCGAGCTCATGCACCAGGACGGAAATCAGCAGCAGGACAGCGTAGGCGAACGCCACGAAGTAGGCGCCGATGCCGAGGGAGGGGTTGTTCGCCTGCAGCACCGGGCCGTAGATGATCACCGTGAACGCGGCAATGATGAACCACGAATAGGCGAGGATCACCGGGATGCCGCCGATCCGCCCCAGCGGGATCCCCTCCTTGCGGTCCTGTTTCCGGGGATCCCGGCCGCGGGTGTCGGTGTCAGTCATGGACCGGCACCTTAGCCGCGCCGAGTTCCGGCCGTCTGTCCGGGGCCGCGTCGATGCCGCTGGCCGTGCCGAAGGTTGCGTCCGGGAATTCGTGGCGCAGGGCGACAAGCTCTTCGAGGTCGGCAACGGTCCGCCCCGCCAGGGTGTCCCACCTGGCATGGCGCGGATTGTGTGGCAGCGGCATGATGTGCGGGATGGCGACGGTCAGCACGCCGGAGGCGACGGCGGCCGCCACGCCCGGCTCGGAGTCCTCCAGCGCGATGCAGTGATGCAGCTCGAGTTCCGGGTCCTGTTCCTGCAGCAGTACGACAGCCTTGAGGTAGGCCTCGGGGTGTGGCTTGCCCTGCGTGACGGTGTCGCCGGTGACGAGGAAATCGAAGTAGGGTCCGGGCAGGCTGGCCACGATCTCACGGGCCAGCGGGGCCTCGGACATCGTCACCAGGGCGCAGCGGATCCCCGCGGTGTGGAGCTCCTCCAGCAGTTCGCGGGCACCGGGGCGCCACGGCACGGAGGTGCGGACCTGGCGGATGACGTGGTCCGTCAGGATATCGATGATTTCCCGGCGCCCCAGCGCCACCCCGGCGTCCTGCAGGATGCCCGCGGAGAAGACCAGTGACTGGCCCACCAGCTGCATGGCCTTCTCGTGGGACCACTGCCCGCCGTGCGCGGCAACCAGGGCGTGTTCGGCCTCGATCCAGTACGGCTCGGTGTCGACGATGGTGCCATCCATGTCCCAGAGCGCGGCTTTGAGGAGGGGCTGGGGGGCTGAGGATTGCATGCTTTCCAGTCTACGGGGCGGCCCTGTGAGGGGCCTGATACTACGCCTACGGCGAATATCGGCCGCGGGCCGCCGATTTCCTGCGCTTCATTCCCTGCAGGGCCCGGGTCCTTGGACGTAGGGTGATGGGATGAATAGCTTCGAGGTAGACCCCGCGGAAACGGGCGGCGCGCCCGAGCCGGAACGGCTGCTGCAGCCCGTCCCCGAGGGCCGGCGCATCACGGTGATGCTCGCCGCCTTTGAAGGCTGGAACGACGCCGGGGAGGCTGCGAGCGATGCCTTGCGATACCTCAACAAGATCTGGGGCGGCAAGAAGGTCGGTTCGGTCGACGCCGATGAGTACTACGACTTCCAGTTCACCCGGCCCACGATCCGCCGCACCTCGTCCGGTGAGCGGAAGATCAAGTGGCCCTCGACCCGTATTTTCAAAGCCAGCGTTCCCGACTCCAACGTGGACGTCATCTTCGTCCAGGGCACCGAGCCGTCGTACAAGTGGCGGGCCTACACCGCCGAACTGCTGGTTCATGCCGAGGCACTCCATGTGGACTACGTCATCCTTGTCGGCGCCCTCCTCGCCGACGTGCCGCACAGCCGGCCGATCCCGGTGAGCGCGTCGACCGATGACCCTGCGCTGCGTGAACGGATGGACCTTGAGGCCTCGCAGTATGAGGGTCCCGTGGGGATCGTGGGTGTCCTCGCCGAGGTCGCGTTGCTGGCCGGGCTGCCGACGGTCTCACTCTGGGCCGCCGTGCCGCATTACGTGGCCCAGGCGCCTTCCCCCAAGGCACAGCTGGCGCTGCTGCACCGGATCGAGGAGCTCCTGCAGGTTCCGCTCGACACCCAGGAGCTCGTCGAGGAATCCGACGCCTGGGAACGGGGCGTTGACGAGCTGGCCACCGAGGACCCCGAGATCGCGGCGTATGTGCGCCAGCTGGAGGAAGCGAAGGACACCGCCGACCTCCCGGAGGCCAGCGGCGAGTCGATCGCCCGGGAATTCGAGCGCTACCTCAAACGCCGCGGCAAGGACAAGCCCTAGAGCTCGACGCCCAGCAGGGCGTTGATGGCGTCGCCCACCAGGGCGGCGTCCGGGGCGGATCCGGCGCCGCCGTCCGCGAGGGCCGCCTTAGCCCAGTCATCGACGGCCGCGACAGCTCCCGGGGCGTTCAGTTCGTTTGAGAGTTCGGCCCGCAGCCGGGATACCAGCCCGGTGGCCGAGCCTTCGGGCGCGACGTCCAGGGCAGCCCGCCAGGTGCGGAGCCTTTCCTTGGCCTGGGCGAACCCGGCCTCGGTCCAGGACCAGTCGCTGCGGTAGTGGTGGGCCAGGATGGCCAGCCGGATCGCTGCCGGCTCTTCGCCGGCGGCGCGGAGTTTGGAGACCAGGACCAGGTTTCCCTTGGACTTGCTCATTTTCTCCCCGTCGAGCCCCACCATGCCGGCGTGCGCGAAGTGCTGTGCCAGCGGCACGCCGGACAGGGAATAGGCATGCCCGGCGCCCATCTCGTGGTGCGGGAAGATCAGGTCCGAGCCGCCGCCCTGCACGGTGAACGGGGCGGGCAGGTACTTCTGGCCGATGACGGTACATTCGATGTGCCAGCCTGGCCGGCCCTCCCCCAGCCCGTCGCCGGGCCAGCTCGGTTCGCCCTCGCGGGCGACCCGCCAGAGCAGCGGGTCCAGCGCCTGGCGTTTCCCGGCCCGGCCGGGGTCACCGCCCCGTTCGGCAAAAAGCCCGAGCATCTCGGCCTCGGACAGACCGGAGACGTCGCCGAGGGTCCAGGCGTCCGTGGCCTCGGCGGAGTGCTTGCCGGCGGCTTCGACGTCGTAATAGACGTCCCCGTCCGGCTCGCCTGCGCCACCGGCCACCCGGTAGGCCAGATCCCGCTGCACGAGCCGTTCGATCGCGGGAACAATCAGCGGAATGGCTTCCACAGCACCCACATAATGGTCCGGGGCCAGCACGTTGAGGGCTTCCATGTCTGTCTGGAAGAGCTCGATCTGGCTGGCTGCCAGATCGCGCCAGTCCACGCCCGTGGCCGTCGCGCGCTCCAGGAGGGGATCGTCGACGTCGGTGACGTTCTGGACATAGGAGACCTGCTGGCGGCCGTCGCGCCAGGCGCGGTTGAGCAGGTCGAACGCGACGTAACTGGCCGCGTGGCCCATGTGTGTGGCGTCATACGGGGTGATGCCGCAAACGTACATCGACTGTTCACCTGCCGCCCCGAGCGTGACGACGCTGCCCTTGGCGGTGTCGAAGAGGCGGAGCGCAGGCATGCTGCCCGGGAGCTGGGGAACGGGGCGGGAGATCCAAGACTTCACAGCCCAAGCCTAGTGCTAGGCGCTGATGACGTTGAAACCGAGCAGCAGGTACAGGGCCAGGCCCAGGAGAATCCGGTACCAGACGAAGAGCCGGTAGCCGTGGGTCGAGACATACTTCAGGAACCAGCCGATGATGATATAGCCCACCACAAAGGCGACGGCCGTGGCCAGCGCCGTTTGCGGGAGGCTGTAGGGGCCGGTGATGCCGTCCGCAGAGACCACTTTGTAGAGCTGGTACAGGCCGCTGCCGAACACGGCGGGGATTGCCAGCAGGAAGGAATAGCGGGCCGCCGCTTCGCGGGTGTAGCCCATCAGCAGGCCGGCGGTGATGGTGCCGCCGGAGCGGGAGACCCCGGGGATCAGGGCCATGGCCTGGGCCAGACCGTAGAGGATGCCGTGTTTATAGGTCAGCTGGGTGAGATCGCGTTCCTGGCGTCCGATCGCGTCGGCGACGGCGAGGATCATGCCGAAGACAATCAGCATGGTGGCGACAAGCCAGAGGCTGCGGAGCACGGACTCGATCTGGTCCTGGAACAGCAGGCCGAGGACGATGATGGGCAGGCTGCCCAGGATCACCAGCCAGCCCATCCGGGCGTCAGGGTCCTGCCGCGAGACTTTACCTGTCAGCGATCCGGCCCATGCCGTGACGATCCGCACAATGTCGCGCCAGAAGTAGACGATGACGGCGGTTTCCGTGCCCAGCTGGGTGATTGCCGTAAAGGCTGCCCCGGGATCAGCGGCGTTGGGAAGGAAGGAGCCAACGATCCGCAGATGGGCGCTCGAGGAAATCGGGAGAAATTCTGTCAGTCCCTGCACAAGGCCCAAAAAGGCCGCTTCAAACCAGTTCACGTAGATAGACCCTACGTCATGAAGGCGTCCGGACCCCCGTAAGCTTGCTGACATGCAGCAGCGTTATGTCGGCAACAGTGGGTTGCGTGTGTCCGCCCTTTCCCTCGGCACCATGTCCTGGGCCCGGGAAACCGATGAGCAGAATGCTTCGGCCCTGCTTCGCACCTTTATGGACGGCGGCGGAACCCTGATCGACACGGCCGCGTCCTACGGTGACGGCCAGGCTGAAGCGATGCTGGGCGGAATGCTGGGCGACGTTGTTGCCCGCTCCGAAGTGGTGATCTCCACGAAAGCCGGACTGTCGACGTCGGACGGCCGCCGCGGCGTCGACACATCCCGGAAAGGGATGCTCTCCGGCCTGGACGCAAGCCTCGCGCGGCTGGGCACCGACCACGTGGACCTCTGGTTCGCGCAGGCCTGGGACCCCAACGTCCCGCTGGAGGAGACCCTGTCCGCGCTCGAATTCGCCGTCCGCTCGGGCCGTGCCCGCTATGCGGGAGTCTCCAACTTCAGCGGCTGGCAGACGGCCAAGGCCGCAGCCGTTGCGGGTTTCCCGCTGGTCGCGAACCAGTCGGAATACTCCCTGCTGCACCGCTCCCCCGAAGCTGAACTCATTCCTGCGATCGAGGACGCCGGCCTGGGCCTGATGGCCTGGGGCCCGGTGGGGCGCGGGGTGCTGAGCGGCAAGTACCGCGGGCACATTCCCGCGGATTCACGGGCAGCCCATGCGCGGCTGGCCGGCTATGTGGAGCCGTACCTTGAAGGGACCTCGTCCAGCGTGGTGGAGGCCGTTGCGATGGCGGCGAAGGGGCTGGGCCGGACCGCCCTCGACGTCTCGCTGAGCTGGGTGCTGTCCCAGCACGGTGTGGCGACGGCGATTGTGGGGCCCCGCACGCCGGTGCAGCTCAAGGAGATCCTGGATTCCACGCTGGCACCGCTGCCGCCGCAGATCGCCCAGGCCCTTGAGGACGTGTCCAGCCCCGCCTGAGCGGCGTCCGGACTGGCCCAGGTCACTGGAGGATTTCGAGTTCTTCCTCGTCGTCGACGTCGTCGTCCTCGTCATCGCCGTCGTCATCAAGGACCCCAAGCCCCGTCACTTCGCCGTACGCCTCATAGAGGGAGTCGTCGTAGACTTCAAAGGCATCAGCAACGACAAAAAACGCAGCCTCGACCGCGGGGTCCCCGGGCCCCCGGCGTGCTGACGCAGCGGCGAGGTGTTCTTCCAGGGCAGCCGTCAGGGCTTCAAGCGCGACACGCGGATCGATGCTCATGACTTCACGTTAGCCGTAAAAGGAAGAAAATGGAGAGCAATGAAGGAACATTTTCTTAGCAGCTCAGTCCGGCGGGAACGGGACTATGTGAGGCAGTACGAGTACCTCGTACTGACGGTAAGTCCTGACGAATCCCTGCCGGAAGCTCACCGCCGCCTGGTGGAACACTCCGAATACGGCAAGTGGGAACTGGAGCGCAGCGTGCTGTACCTGGGTGGAGGCCGACGCTTCTGGCTCCGCCGCCGGGTCACCCAGGTCCAGCGGACCGTCTAGGGTCCAGGAGTCCAGCGGACCGTCTAGGGCGACTTGAGCGGTCCCAGCCACGCGTTGGCCACGGTGTTGTGCGCCGATTCGCCGTCGGAGGGCTGGAATATTCCCGCCAGCACGTCACGGTACAGCCGTTCCAGTTCGGAGCCGCGGAAGTAGCTGGATCCCCCGGACACCCTGATGGCCAGGTCCACAACCGTGCGGGCCGTCTCGGTCGCACTGACTTTGAGCCCGACCAGTTTCGGGAACCACTGGCTGCCGTGGTCGGCCAGCGCGTCGACGTCCGCGGCGACACTTGAGAGCTGGGGGTACAGCGCGTCCATCGCCATGGCAGCGTCTGCCACCTTCCAGCGGATGTCGGGATCCTGGGCGTAACTGCGCCCGGCGTTTTTGAAGGACGTCCGCCGTTTCACGGCCTCAATGCCCAGGGTGAGGGCCCGCTCGCCGATGCCCGTGTAGACCGCGGCCAGCAGCGTCTCGAAGCAGGCGAAGATGGCGAAGGGCAGCGGGTCCGCGTTGGGGCCGACCGGCAGCTTGCGGAAGATCCGCTCCGCCGGCACCACCGCGCCGGCCAGGACCGTGGTGTTGGACTGGCTGGCCCGCATGCCCAGGGTGTCCCAGTCGGCCAGGATCTCGTACCCGGGCGTGTCCCGGGTGAGGAAGCCGTGGACCAGCTGCCCCTCACCGTCCGCGGCAGAGGCGTCCTTCCCGAAGATCCCCAGCCGGGTCCACGCCGGCGAGAGGCTCGTGAAGATCTTGCGGCCGGTGAAGGCATATCCCCCGCCGGCTTGCGGGACAGCCGCGGTGCGGGAGTCGAAGAGCACCGAGTCGTTCCCCGCCTCCGAGTTCCCGAACGCGAAGATCTCACCCTGCCCGGCCTCCCGGAGGACGAAAGCGAGTGACGAATCGCCCCGGGCGGCCAGGAGGTGCGCGACGCCGGTCCAGACCAGATGCATGTTGATCGCCAGCGCGGTGGCTGGCGCCGCCGTCGCCAGCCGCCGCTGCAACTGCGCCGCCGCCGCGAGCCCGAGTCCCAGTCCGCCGTCGGACGCTGGAACGAAGATTTTCAGGTAGCCGGCCGCCGCCAGCTCCGCCAGGTCCTCGTGGAAAAAGGCGTTGTCTCGGTCGTAGCCGGCGGCGCGCCCGCGGATCCGTTCCAGCAGGGCATCGGGCAGGACGTCTTCAGGGTTCATGGGCGGTAACTTTCGGGCTTCAGTAATTGGTGAGCAGGGTATCGAGCACCCGGGCGCCGAATTTCAGGGAGTCGGTGGGGACGCGTTCGTCCACACCGTGGAACATCCCGGTGAAGTCCAGCTCGTCCGGGAGCTGGAGCGGCGCGAAGCCGTACCCGGTGATGCCCAGTCGGCTCAGGGACTTGTTGTCCGTGCCGCCGGACAGTGTGTAAGGCAGGACTTTGGCGCCCGGGTCCTCGGCGTGCAGCGCGTCGATCATGGAGTCCACGAGGTTCCCGGCGAACGGGACCTCAAGGGAGACGTCGTTGTGGACGTAGCTTACGGCCACGCCCTTGCCGGCCAGTTCGCGGACGACTTCGAGGACGTGCTCCTCCTGGCCGGGCAGGGTCCGGCAATCGATGAGGGCCTCCGCGGATTCGGGGATCACATTGTGCTTGTAGCCGCCCTTGAGCAGGGTGGGGTTGGTGGTGTTCTGCAGGGTGGCGCCAACGAAGCGGGCCACGGTGCCGAGCTCCTTGAGGATCTTGTCCGGATCGTCGGGATCGAATTCCACGCCGGTGAGTTCCGTCACGCCGTCGAGGAACTGCCGCGTGGTGGGCGTCAGCTCCACCGGCCAGCGGTATTCCCCGATCCGGGAAACTGCGCTGGCCAGCCGCGTGACGGCGTTGTCCGTGTTGATCTGGGAGCCGTGGCCCGCGCGGCCGTGCGCGACGAGGCGCAGCCAGGACAGGCCCTTTTCGGCGGTCTGGAGCAGGTAGGTGCGCTGGCCGCCGATGGTGGCCGAGAAGCCGCCGACCTCGGAGATGGCCTCGGTGGCGCCGTCGAAGAGTTCGGGCCGCTTCTCGATCGCGTAGCGGGCGCCGAAGGTGCCGCCGGCCTCCTCGTCGGCGAAGAACGCGAAGATGAGGTCCCGCTTGGGCTTGCGTCCGGTGCGGGCGAAATTCCGCAGAACGGAGAGGATCATGGCGTCCATGTCCTTCATGTCCACGGCGCCGCGGCCCCAGATCATGCCGTCCTTGAGTTCCGCGCCGAAGGGGTCCACCGACCACTGCTCACGGAGTGCGGGGACAACGTCCAGGTGCCCGTGGACCACGAGGGCGCTGGCGGAGGGGTCCTCACCAGCCAGCCTGGTCACCACGCTGGCGCGGCCCGGGGCGGCCTCGAAGATCTCGGCGTCCAGCCCCACTTCGGTCATCAGTCCCGCGGTGTATTCGGCGGCTGCCCGCTCCCCCGGGCCGGAACCGTCGCCGTAGTTGGACGTGTCGATCCGGATCAGTTCCTGGCAGATCCTGACGACTTCGTCCTCGGGCCTGATATCAGTCATGTTTCACTCCTCGTGGCGTCGGCTCTGTTGCTGGCTTCAGCCTACCCACATGCCCGCTGACGCCCCGATTGTTTGTTTCGGGAAAGTTCATGCTAGAGTCTTTCTCGCTGCTTCGGAGAAAACCGTAACGCTGAAAGGCGAAAAGGTTCACCGAATACCACCTGCGCGGGTGGCGGAATGGCAGACGCGCTAGCTTGAGGTGCTAGTCCTCGAAAGGGGGTGGGGGTTCAAGTCCCCCTCCGCGCACAGAAGGAAAACCCCCAGAATCCACGGATTCTGGGGGTTTTTTCTGTTCCCGTCCGGGCGGGCTCCGGTTTCGCCCACGCGGGTGCTGAAAAGCGGCTGCCAGCCGGGGCAGGAGCCACCTTGCTCCGTGCTGGTTCATGTCTGGAGGATCAGGCCGGCGGGCCGGCCTTCTAAGGTCAGGTGTACGGCCCTCGGGCAATTCCTCTTCAGGGCGCGGGGAGACTGCGGAATTCGGCGACGAGCTCCGGGTTTTCGCAGGCGCGCGCGAAGGCGTATATGCGCCGTTCGATCTCCTTGCCCAGCAGCCAGGCTCCAATGCGTTCGGCGATCGGTTGCAGCCACGCCGGGTGGCAGGTGAAGGTGTACTTCCAGACAGCACGGGTCCCGCCGTCCTCTGGGCTGAACCGCCAGCCGCCGCCGAACTTCTCGAAGACGTTCTTCGGCGGGATAAAGGAGACGTACTCGCTGACCATAACCAGGCCCACGCGGGACACGGTCCGGGTGCGGACGCCTTTGCCGGCGGCACGGGCGCCGTTGAGCCAGCCCTGCGCTGAGATGAAAGGATCCCATTTGAGCCGGAAGCCACCGGTGGTCCGGGAGAACGCGAAAGCCGTCCCCGGGTCGAGGCGAATGAGTCGTTCGGCACGGACCTGTGGCATGGGTGTCAGCCTATCCGGGGTTGGGCAGCGGAGGGTGGACGTGCCGGTCTGTGGCGGTGAACAGCGCCGCGGGTGCGCCGCCGGCGGCCTGAGCTGGCGACCTGAGCTGCGGACGTGAGGTCCAGGCCGGGAAGTATTTCCATACCCGTCATGTGTGCGGAGGCGACATCCGCTCTGCCCGGCTCAGCGGCCCTGGAGCCAACGCTCGTACCTGGGACCGCGCTCCATCAGCAGCTTCCTGGCCCGCATGATGAGAACGCCGGTCAGTGGGGCCCAGACCCACATCATGGCGAGGACTGGGATGACGTCGGGCGCCAGCCCCCGGGGCATTCCGAACGCGAACGCAAGAACGATGACCGTCATGACGATGTTGGAACCGATGGCCACCCCTTTGTTGATGCGGATCGACTGCTCCGCACGGGCTACGTCCGTTGACGGCTTCGGGAGCTTCCGGCTAAACCGCTTCGGCGCTGAGGCCAGACAGCCGAGGGCCGCGAGGGCCAGCCCCACGAGAGCCACGCCGACGCCCGTTTCGGGGTCCTCTCCGGTCGCTACGGAGACCAGTGCGTAAACGGCGCCGGCGGCTGCCAACATGCCGCCGTACATCCAGGAGCCCATGACCCACGCGCTGGGCGTATCCGAGGGCGTAGTTGTCGGCCGTCGGCCCGGGGCGTGGCCCGCTCTTAGCGCCCAGCATCCGGACTCCCTTCGCCAGTTGCGGAAGAGGATCTGGTCATCGGTCATCGGCTCTCCAGTGTTCGGTGGCGGCCTCGGATCATCCTGCCGACGGTTTCCCGCAGCGGTATCCATGGGCCAGCTCGGCAGGTCACGTCGGCCTGGCTTAGGTTGGGCCGGCGGCGGTGCCGGTGTCGACCTGGTCTTTCTTTTGCCTGGCTGGCGTTCCCGGGCTCGGAGGTCTCTCACGGTACAGCTCTGAACTGCGCCGGCCGCATCTGAACCGATTTTTCCCGCGCCGCCGTCGCGTGGTGCAGCGTGTTGGGCCGGCGGTAACCGCGCGTCCGGCACAGCTGACGGGACCGATCCGGGAAGTTTTGGTGGGATCGACTGTGCGGGCGAACGATGTGAGGCAGCTATTCGCCCACAGCCTGGCGCCCTGCCTGAAGACAGTGCGCCGGTGTGCGGCACCACGACACCGACTCCCGCCGGGCCTGCCAGGATAAGCCGCTTCGGCGGCTCAGGCGCCGCGCTTCTCCCGCGACAGCCCAATCCCCATGACGATGAGGACGGGGGCGGCCAGGAGAAGGGAGGTCACCAACAGCGCCGCACCGAAGTACGGCACTGTCAGGCCGACGAGCCCCAGCAGCACGGCGAAGCCGGCGAGGCTCAGCGACGTTATTGGCGGGCCCTGGTTCCGGCTGCGCTGGTTGGCCAGGAGCACGATGCCGGCAGTGACGTTGCCCAGTGCCGCAACCAGAACGAGGAACGACATGAACCCCGCGCCGCCTTCCTCGAAACCGGCGATGGACGGGATGAACAGCCAGGTGCCCAGCAGAATCCCGACGATGCCGGAGGAGACCCGGTGGCCGGAGGACTTTGGTTTCCGCAGGCCGGCGGGGCCCCACGGCGCGGGGGGGGGGGGGGGGGGGGGGGGGGGGGGGGGGGGGGGGGGGGGGGGGGGGGGGGGGGGGGGGGGGGGGGGGGGGGGGGGGGGGGGGGGGGGGGGGGGGGGGGGGGGGNTGGTGCCAGCGGAATCGGCGGGATGTTCTCGGTCAATGTTCCCCCATGAGTAGTAGTTCGCTGCCAGATTACAGCCGGCAGGCGGTCAGGGGACGGACAGCGGCCGTGGAGGGCCGTGCTGTTGTTCATACTCTCGACAGACGGCCGCAGCTAGACTCAGACCTCACGGACAAGGCTGGGGGAACCATATGAGTACACCTAACGAGCCAGCTCGCACAGGATCTGGCCGACTGAACAAACCAACCCTCGCAGCCATGCTGGTGCCATGACGCCGACCGCAGATCCCGTCAACGTCTTCGTACAGACCGGCCCCGCCGAGTGGTGGCAGGTTCTTGCCGCCCTGGGTCCGCTTGCCGTGCTGCTCGCGGCCGTCATCGGTGCCGTCATCAGCCTGCGCACCCTGACTCAGCGCGCCGCCGCTGACACGGCCGCACTGGCCCAGCAACGGGAGGCGGACAACCGCAGCGAATGGTGGACCCGCACCCAGTGGGCGCTCGACGGCTCCCTCTCCGCTGACCCGCGCCGGGCCGAACTGGGCCTGGGGGTCCTGGCGGTCCTCGCCGGCAGTGCACTGGCCAGCCCGGAGGAACTTGAGATCATCACGGTTGCCTGGGCGGACCCGCTGGACCGCGCACTGGCCCGGCCGGCCATCGCCCCGCCGTCGGAAGCCGCAGACCCTCGGCACCGTGCCGCCTCCCGCGACCCCGGCGTCCAGATCGCCGCCGCGAAGCTCCGCCTCGTCACCGACCGCCGCCTCGGCCGGTCCACCCCGGAGGGGGTCAAGGACCTTGCCGCCGGAACGCTGCAGCGTTAGTCCCGGGCATCGGGCGACAGCGCCGGCGGCCGCGCAGAACGCACCCTGAAGCATCGCAGCCAGCTGGACTCGGCTATTTCAGCAGTTCGGCCATGCCCGCGGCATCCCGGTCATTGTCCGTCAGCGGATCCAGGCCCCAGGCGTCTTCAACCGTGCGCAGCAGGGAGTAGTGCGTGAAGCGGGTATCCGAGGTGTAGCCCTTCCGCGCCGCGGGACCGGCGAAGACCGTGGCAACCTGGTTACTGGACCCGCTCCCTTCGTCATAGGTGACCACCAGAAGGGAGTTCTTTGAGGTGAACGCCGGTGAGGCGAGGATTTTGGGAACCTGCCGGGACAACCAGTCGTCGCCGGTCCGGACCGGGCAGTCATGGGTGCTGCTGCACATGTCAGGAGTAATGAAGACGTAGTCCGGCAGGGTTCGGGCAGACTTCAGGTCATCGTCCAGCCAGCTCAGGGGCACCACATGGTTGGCGCACGACTCCCTGTTATCCGTCACGGACGGATAGTACATAAACGGGTTGTGCTTCACCGCGTATCGTCCGGAGTCCTCGGCCAGGCACGGCCCGGGCATCCCTTCGGCGTATATCCGCCAGTCCCTTCCCGACAGGGTGATTTCGTCGGCAATAGTCCTCACATCGGCCTGGCAGCTGTCTGCGGCGGGTCCGCAATTCCTCGTGATACCGGCAGTGGTGCCGCTGGTCAGGGCGATGTAATTCGGCAGGCTGGGCCGCGTTACTGCGTGATAGTTGGCTGCCAGGGCGTAGTCCTTCGCCAGGCTGTTCAGGTACGGCGCATCCTCGGCTCCCAGAATCCGGCTGGCTGCCTTGTTCTCCATGACGATGATGACCACATGGTCGACGGTCCGCCGGGCGTAAGCGGACGGAGACGCGGTATCCGTGGCTGGGGGTGAGGAAGCGGCGCCGGACGGGACCGGCGTCGACGGCGGCGGGGAGGGCGCCGGCCCGGGACCGGTGCACCCGGCCAGAAGCAGTCCCAGCGCGAGGACAATGGCCGGGGCGGAAATGCCAACGCGCCTCACTGCGACCCCACCGCCGTTAGGCGTCCGGATGCAGCGCGGACCGGATGGTTCCGACGAGTGAGCGGAATCCGGGATTGGCCTGCAGCGCATCCAGCAGGACGGGTCCCCGCGGACCGGCCAGTGGAATGCGCCAGTTGGGGTACTGCGTGTCGGTCCCGGGCTGGTTCTGCGTCCGGGTCTCCCCCACCGCGTCCACCAGTGCAACGCCCAGCAGGGACGACGGCGTGAGGGTCGTGAAAGCGTAGAGCGCCTCGACGGTGGCCTGCACGTCCTGGTGCCCCGGCTCCGGCAGGAGACCGCGTTCCCGCAGGAGCCCGAGCACCGCCTGCTGCTCGGCAGCGGCCTCAGCGCGTTCCTCGTCCACCGGACGCTGCAGCAGGCCCAGTGATTCTCGGAGGGTGACGTGTTCGCCGGCCAGGTAGCCGGCCGTCGGGGGCAGGTCGTGGGTGTTGACGCTGGTCAGGCACTGACTTCGGTACCGCTCCGGCGGGATCGGGCCGTCGGCGTCGTGCTCGAACCAGAGGATGGACGTGCCGAAGATGCCGCGTTCCGCCAGGTAGTCCCGCACCCACGGCTCAAACACCCCCAGGTCCTCGCCGATCACGATCGCTCCGGCCCGCTGCGCCTCCAGGGCGAGGATGCCGATCAGCGCCTCGTGGTCGTAGTAGACGTAGGTGCCGTGCTCCGGCCCGGCACCTTCCGGGATCCACCACAGCCGGAACAGGCCCAGAATGTGGTCCACGCGGATTCCGCCGGCATGGCGCAGCACCGTACGGAGCATGTCCCGGTAGGCGGCGTACCCTGATTCGGCGAGCCGGCCGGGGTGCCACGGCGGCTGGGTCCAGTTCTGCCCCTGCTGGTTGAACATGTCCGGCGGGGCGCCGACCGTGACGCCCCGGGCCAGCACTCCGGCTAGAGACCAGTCGTCCGCACCGCCCAGTTTTACGCCGACCGCCAGATCGTGGATGACGCCGATTTCCATGCCCGACAGCCGGGCCGAGCGCTGGGCGGCTTCAAGCTGGACGTCGCAGAGCCACTGCAGCCAGCGGTGGAACTCGATCCGCCCGGCAAGCAGGGCCCGCTGTTCCTTGCAGTAGGTGGTGTCCGGCGCGGACGCGGCCCCGGCCCACTGCGGGGCGTCCGGGGCCAGCTTCTCGGCCAGGGCGCACCAGAGGGCGAAGTCGTCGAGTCCCTGGCCCTGTTCGGTGCAGAAGTCCGCAAACGCGCGTGCGCGGGCAGGGTCGCGCGTCACTCCGAAGACCAGCTCGAGCGCGGTCAGTTTTGCCCCGAAACTGGAGTTCCGGTCCAGCAGCCCGGTGGAGTGGTTCGCGGAGTGTTGTCGTGCGGCCAGCCGCTCTATGTCGGCCCGGCCGGCCGGGTCGAGGTAGCCGTATTCGGGGATCTCCTCCACCCGAAGGTAGAGCGGGTTGAAGTAGCGCCGTGTCGTGGGCAGGTAGGGCGAGTCCTCGACCGGCGGCCGGGGCTCGGCGGCGTGCAGCGGGTTGACCAGCAGGAAACCGGCGCCCTCCTGCCCGGTCATGGCGGCGAGGTCTGCGAGGTCCGCGAAGTCACCGATGCCCCAGGACCGGGATGACCGTACGGAATAGAGCTGTGCCGTCAGTCCCCAGTTCCGCCGCCCGGCGAGCGCCCCGGTCGTTTGGAGCCGTTGCGGTGTGACGACGAGCGGGCACTGGGCTGACGTGCCCTCGTTGTCCGCCAGCAGGGTGTGCCAGCCGAGGGGCACATGGTCCGGGACCGCGAAGGTCGCCCGGCCGGTGAGGACGCCGTCGACGTCGACCGGCGTGTCCCAGTTCTCCCGCTGCGTGGTCTCGTACCGCGTGCCGTTTTCGGCGACGATCCAGACGCTGACGGCGCTTCCGTGCGGTACGTGGACGTTGACGTGGAGCTCCTGCCCTTCACGGGCGACGGCGACCGGAGGCAGCAGGCGCCGCCACGGGGCCTGGCGGGCCTCGGCCAGGGACCGTTCCATCTCGTCCGGTTCCCCGGCGGGGACGCCCAGTGCGGCCAGGACGCCGCGCAGCGTGCTGTCGGCGACGGAGCGTTCGACGCCGTCCCAGCCCCAGTAGCTCGTTCCCACCCCGTGGGCCGCCGCAAGTTCCCGCAGCAGTACGGCGGCGCTGGGCCCGTTGTCGTCGTGCATACCATCAGTCATGGGCCAACTCTAGACGGTGCCCCCGTGCCCCGTCCCGGGTCGATGGACGTGGGTTTCGCCCACCAGCTCGTGCAGGCCCTCGACGGCGCGCGCCAGGGACAGCTCGGGGGACGCGACGATAAACGGCATCAGGAGCCGGTTCTCCTTCTCCAGATGCAGGGCGAAGATGTTCCGGATGGAGCCGGCGGCCACTGCGGCATCCACCCCGGCAGATCCCCGCAGTTCCTCGACCAGGCCGACGATCACCTGGTGCTCGGCCAGCATGCCCTCCACGAGCAGTTTTCCCTGCGGCAGTTCCCGGGGCGCGCTGTACAGCGGGCCCTCCTCGGCGAGCGCATGCGGGACAAGATCGGTCTCGCACCACTCCACCAGCACCTCATGGGCATCATGCTCCGCCACGGCGTCCCCCGTCCGGACGGCGCGGACGAGTGTCGCCGTCAGCGCGTCGAGGCGCTTGAGCATGCCCGCATGGTGCTGCTCCACCGCCGCGAGGGCCTCGGCGTCCTCATCAGCATTCTTGTTGACGGTGCTGGCCGCTGGCTGATCCATAACGCCTCCCGGGTCTGCTGGAGAGGGGCCCGCCCCGCTCTCTTCCCCACTGTACGGCGGAGACCCATGCGGGCACCGGGCCTTTCGGCCCAGCCATGTGAAGCCGGCCCGCTGCGGATTCCGACGCCGGCTTTAGACTCAGCCGCAGCGTCCGCGCTAGCCTTGCAGCCTATGGTCGACCTCGAACGGTTCCGGATCCTCCTCCAGGAGGAGCGCCACCGGAAACTTGCCCTCCTTCCCGCGCTGCGCCGGGACATCTCCTCGGTGAATGCCGCCCGGCAGGATTCCAATGTCGACGACGAACACGATCCCGAGGGGGCGACGATCGCGTTTGAGCTCTCCCAGGCCTCGGCACTGCTGGAGCAGAGCCGTCTGGGCCTCGTGGAGATTGAGGCGGCCCTGGCACGGATCGACGCCGGCACCTACGGCGTCTGCGCCGTAGGCGGGGAACACATCGCGGAGGGCAGGCTGGAGGCCCGGCCCTGGACCCCGTACTGCATCCGGCACAGTGCCGGGCCGGCGGGCGCCGCTGGACGCCCGGACCGGACCTCAGCATGAGAAATCCAGCCGAGACCTGGTGGAACCGGATTGTCGCAGGATTCTCCCAGTCCCCCGTCCCGCACGTCACCGGCACTGAACTGGCCCTGGTCATCCTCCTGGCCGTCGCCCTTTCCCTGCCGCGGGTGACCTGGCGGTACTTCGGGTTGCTGGCCACCGTGACCCATGAGCTCGGCCACGCGTTCGCGGCCCTCATGACCGGGCAGCGCCTCGGCGGCATCCACCTGAGCCTGGACCATTCGGGCACCACCACCACATACAGCCGGAGACCCCTGGCCGCCGTCTGGTCCACGTTCTGGGGATACCCGGTGCCGGCCGTTGTCGGCGCCGCAATGGTCTGGAGCGGCTTCAACGGCTGGGGTCCGGCGGCGATGTCACTCGGGACCCTGATCCTGCTGGCCTCGTTCCTGTTCATCCGCAACGGCATCGGTCTGCTGATCACCGCCGCCGCGGTCCTGGCCGCCGCCCTGCTGGTGCTGTTTGTCCCGCCCGAATTCAACGGCCATGTCATGATCGTCCTGGGCCTGGCGCTCCTCGTCGCCGCCGTCCGGGACCTCGGCAAGCTCGCCAATGTGCACCTGTCGCGGCGGGACCGGCTGGCGACGTCGGACGCGTACCTGCTCTTCCGGGCCACCCGCATCCCCGCCGCCGTCTGGATCGTCCTGTTCGCCGCCGTCGTCGGTGCCGCCTGGTGGGTTGCCTGGCAGCCGATGTCGCAGGTTTTCGCAACTCTGCCGCTGCTTGCAGTGCCGGGACACGGCGGCCCCCCGGCATAGGCTGGGACCATGAGCACAACACACACGGACGACCCGGGATTCAGCACCAAGGGTGCCTACGTGACCGGAGGTGCGGAGTTCAGCCGGGACACCAACTACATCGAGGACCGGATCACCCGCGACGGCGCCCCCGGCCGGAACGGTGAGCCCGGCTGGCCGGTGGAGCCGGGACGCTACCGGCTGATCGCGGCCCGCGCCTGCCCGTGGGCCAACCGGACCGTGATCGTGCGGCGGCTGCTGGGCCTCGAGGACGCCATTTCGCTCGGCCAGCCCGGCCCCACCCACGATGCACGCTCCTGGACCTTTGACCTGGACCCGGACGGCAGGGATCCGGTGCTGGGCGTGGAGCGGATCCAGGAGTCCTACTTCCGCCGGTTTCCGGACTATCCCCGCGGCATCACCGTGCCCGCCATTGTCGACATTGCCAGCGGCCAGGTGGTGACCAACGACTTCCCGCAGATCACCCTCGACTTCGCGACCGAATGGACCGCGTACCACCGCCCCGGTGCCCCGGACCTGTACCCGGCGGCACTGCGCGGGGAGATCGAGGCGGTCAACAAGCGGGTCTTCACCGAGGTGAACAACGGCGTGTACCGCTGCGGCTTCGCCGGGTCCCAGGAAGCCTACGATGCCGCCTACGTCCGGCTCTGGACCGCCCTGGACTGGCTGGAGGAGCGCCTCACCGGACAGCGGTACCTGGTGGGAGACACGATCACCGAGGCCGACGTCCGGCTCTTCACGACGCTGGCACGCTTCGATGCCGTCTACCACGGGCATTTCAAATGCAACCGGCAGAAACTCAGCGAGATGCCCGCACTGTGGGCCTACGCCCGCGACCTGTTCCAGACCCCGGGGTTTGGCGACACCACCGACTTCGTGCAGATCAAGCAGCACTATTACATCGTCCACGAGGACATCAACCCCACCGGGATCGTTCCGGCGGGTCCGGAGCTCGGCAATTGGCTGGCCGCCCACGGCCGTGACGCCCTCGGCGGACGCCCCTTCGGCGGGGGAACGCCGCCAGGGGCGGTCCGTG
This sequence comes from Pseudarthrobacter leeuwenhoeki, assembly GCF_055412885.1. Classification (NCBI taxonomy): domain Bacteria; kingdom Bacillati; phylum Actinomycetota; class Actinomycetes; order Micrococcales; family Micrococcaceae; genus Pseudarthrobacter; species Pseudarthrobacter leeuwenhoeki. The sequence goes on from NZ_JBVAYY010000008.1 coordinate 193,290, forward strand.
CCGGGGAGGAAGTCGCTCCGGGGCACGGGGCGGACTAGACCGAAGGGCGCCAGGGGCGGGGTTCGTCCAGTTGTCGCAGCAACATCCCAGCCCTAGGCTGAATCGGGTGACAACTACAGACGAGGCCGCGCACACCGGCGGCCCCTCCCTGCTGCGGCGGCTCCGGCGGATGGTGGCCGGCAACATCCGCGCAGCGCTGCTGTGGCCCCGGCTGCAGCTGGCCCTGAAGGCAGGGCTGGCGGCGGGCATTGCCTTCGCCATTGCACCGTTTATGCCCGGCTCCGCGGCCGATTACCCCTATTACGCCCCGCTGGGCGCCCTGGTGGCGATGTACGAAAACGTCGCCGGTTCCATGAAGCAGGGTGTGCAGACACTCGCGGGGCTGGCCATCGGGGTTGGGCTGGCCTTCGTGCTGTTCATTCTGGGCAGCCCGACGCCGCTGACGGTCGGTGTCGTGATGGCTTTCGGGGTCGTCCTCGCCGGACTCCCGAATATTGGCGCGGGCCGGGACTGGATCCCGACGGCGGCGCTCCTGGTCCTGCTGGTCGGCGGCCACAATCCGGACCAGTTCTCCTTCGGCTATCTCCTTCAGATGGCCGCCGGGGTCACCGTGGGCATCCTCGTGAACCTGCTGGTGTTCCCGCCGCTGCACTTCCGCGCCGCCGAGCTCAGCATCGCCGAACTGCGCCTCGCGCTCGCCCAGCAGCTCTGGGACATGGCCAAGGCGCTGAAGGAGAGCTGGCCGCCGGAACACGAGGACTGGTCACAGCGGTCCGGCGCCCTCGAAGCGTCCGCGCGTTCCGTCCGCCTGGCCGTGGAGAAGGCGGACGCCAGCCGGCAGGCCAACCCCCGGCGCCGGCTCCATCCGCGGGACATTGAGCTGGACTACCGCAACCTGCGGGACCTGGAACAGGTGACCTTCCACGTCCAGGACGTGACGCAGGTGCTCTCGGACGTCATCTGGGCCAGGGACTCTCCCTTTGTGGTGCCGGATGAATACGCTGCGCCGCTGGCCGACGCCATGGCCGCCGTCGGCGATGTGCTGGAGGCGGTCGAAAAGGGGAGCCCGGACCGCCATTCGGAGCTTGCCGAAGAGGCCGACGCCGCCGTCAAGGCCCTGACTTCACGCGTAGGGGCCGGGGAAGCGGCAACCGACGCCCCCAGCGCTGTCGAATCGATCCTGTTGAGCCTGCACCGGATGCTTCGCTTGGTGAAGGCCGCCGCGGACAAGAAGTAGCGCACGGGGTTCCCGGCAGGTACGGGGCTTAGCGTGACTTTCTCTGAGGCGTTTTCGTCCTACCGATGATTTGCTGTGCTTGAATGCGTCTATAAGAAGCGAGCGTGGGAGCGAAGCCACGAAAGTCGAACAGGGGAACCGGACGTCATGGCGAAATCTTTGGACGGCCACCTTTGGGCTCTAGCGCATGCTGAGCGCGCCGCGCTGGCGGAGGACCTGGCAGTCCTTAGCCCGGAGCAATGGCATCACGGGACTCTATGTGGGCGGTGGGATGTCGAGCAAGTCGTCGCGCATCTCACTGCCGCAGCGAGTCTGAACCAGTGGCAGTGGCTGCGCAGCATGCTGGGTGCGCGCTTCCGCCCTGACGTGCACAACCAACGCCGACTGGAGGAGCACCGCGGTAATACCTTGGCCGAAACCCTGGACCGGTTTCGCGCCGTCATCAATAGCAGCATCGCACCGTCCTCCGACACTCCGGCCTATCTGGGGGAGGTAGTCGTACACGCTCAAGACATCCGCCACCCGCTGGGGCTTCCCCGTACTCCGAGCATTGACGCGTTGACACCCGTCGCGGAGTTCTACGCGCGCCGCGACTTCACAGTGGCCAGCCGCACGCACGCTGCCAGTCTGCAATTGAGGGCAGATGACGGGCCCTTCATCACAGGTACGGGAGCGCTGATTACTGGGTCGACCCTCGCGCTGGTGATGACGATGGCCGGACGCGTTCCTTACCTTGAGGACCTCCAGGGTCCCGGCGTGCCGACTCTTCGGTCACGCCTCGGCAGGCACCGCACTTGAACCGTTCCGGCAGCAGGATGACACTGTGGCCCTGTTGCTCCTGTATCCGGAAGGCAGATAAATGTCCGACTTGCCCCAGACATCTTCGTCCTCGTTGCGGCTGGTGACAGCACCGTCACCAACACCCCGTTTGGCGTGAATTTTCCGGGGATCGGTCCTCAGGCCCCGGAACGCTGGCAACTGCGCAGACAACGACGGCGGTGCCCTCCCCTGCGGGCGGACACCGCCGTCGGCATCTGCGGCCGGGTGGAACTAGAGCGCTGCCACCGATCCGCTGAAGTGTTTGCGTCCGGACCGCGAATTCCAGGCGACGTAGTCCGAGCGCCGCCATGCCCCGTCAGTGTCCTGGCCGGTGCTGATGCCCAGCGCAACGCGGGCCGGCAGGAACACCGGCGCCTCGAAGGCCACATCCCAGCTGAAGGCGTCGCCCTTGGCGGCCCCCACATCGGCGAGGGCACGTGACGCCAGGTACATGCCATGCGCAATCGATCGTCGCATACCCAGGGCCTTGGCCGAGAGGACGCTCAGGTGGATCGGGTTGAAGTCGCCGGAGACGGCGGCGTAGGCCCGGCCCGCGTCGACGCCCAGCTCCCACAGCGCGGTCGGATCCGGCGCCAGGAAGTCCGCCGCAGCCGACGCGGCCGTGGGCTTGTCGATTCCGGGCAGGAACACGCCTTTCGCCAGGTAAGTGGAGACACCGCGCCAGCTCACGGCGTCCTCGCCCGCCCGACGCACTTCCGCGACGAGGTCCAGCTGGGTGCCGGACCGGTGCCCGCGCAGGTTCTCCGCCCGGGCATGGATGTCCAGGGCCTCGGTGAACCGGAGCGGCGCGGACTGGACCACGTGGTTTTGCAGGTGGATCATTCCCAGCAGCGGCAGCGGAAAGTCATCCCGGTTCATCACGCTCATGGCCAGCGGGAACGCCAGCGCATGGATGAAGCCGGCCGGCAGGACGTCGCTCGCGGTCTCGCCGATCAGGTGCTGGTACGCGGTGAGGTTTTCCACCGATGCCCTGACGCCGCGGACCTCGTGCCGTGCCTCCGGGAGCCCGGCGCCCGCATGGGTGCCGAGAACCCGGCGGCGGGCGGCGGTGGCTGCCGCGTTGACGTAGAGCTTGGACAGCGACGGCATCTCCCCCAGGATGACGGGCAGTGGTGGGGTCATGCTCCCACCAGATTCTGCCCGCAGACCCGCAGGACCTCGCCGGAGATGCCCCCGGCCGCGTCGCTGGCCAGGAACGCGATGGCCTCGGCGACGTCGCCCGGCCGGCCGCCCTGCTGCAGGGAGTTCAGCCGGCGGGCGATCTCGCGTGTGGCGAAGGGGATCTTCGCGGTCATCTCCGTCTCGATGAAGCCCGGGGCGACGGCGTTAATGGAGCCGCCGTGCGTGCCGATCAGCGGAGCCGTGGCCCGGACCATGCCCATCACGCCGCCCTTGGAGGCGGCATAGTTGGTCTGGCCGCGGTTGCCGGCGATGCCGCTTGTTGAGGCGACGGAGACGATCCGCGGGGAGCTCCGGAAATGCTCGGAGGCCAGCAGTGCCCCGTTGATCCGCAGCTGCGCGGCGATGTTGACCGCGATCACCGAGTTCCAGCGGCCCTGGTCCATGTTGGCAAGCAGCTTGTCCCGGGTGATGCCGGCGTTGTGGATCACGATGTCCAGACGCCCGTGACGTTCCACGGCGTGGTCGATGATCCGCTGCCCGGCGTCCTCGCGGCTGATGTCCAGCTGCAGGGCCGTGCCGTGCACCTCGTTGGCCACGGCGGCGAGGTGGTCGCCGGCGGCCGGGATGTCGACGACGACAATCGTGGCGCCGTCGCGGTGGAGGGTGCGCGCAATCGCGGCGCCGATTCCGCGCGCGGCTCCGGTCACGACGGCGACTTTCCCCGCGAGTGGCTTCTCGGCGTCGGCCGGCAGCTGCCCTTCGGCGGAGCTGACGGTGAGGAACTGCCCGTCGATGAACGCGGACCGGCCGGAGAGGAAGAACCGGAGCGCTCCGAGGGTGCTGGGGCTGGTGGTGCCGGCGCCGTCGGAGAGCAGGATGCCGTTCGCGGTGGCGCCGGCACGGAGCTCCTTGGCCAGCGAGCGGAGGAGCCCGTCCACGCCCTGGCGGGCTGCGGCGGCGGCCGGGTCCGCAGTGGCTGGATTTGCAGCATCCGCCGCCGCGCGGGAGACGGTGATGACGCGGGCGTTCGCTGTCAGGTCCCGGAGGGACGTGGCAGCGGTGAGCACCGGCTTTTCCAGGTCTTCCGGACGGCCCAGTTCATCCAGTACGAGGATGATGGCGCCGAGCTTTTCCTTGGGCACCGCGTGGCGCCGCACATCGAGATTCCAGGACAGGAGCGTCGAGGCCAGCGCATCGGCGCCGCTGCCGCCTCCCTGGACCAGGACGGGCCCGCTCACGAGCGGCTGTCCCGGCTGGTGGCGGCGCAGCACCACCGGCTGGGGCAGCCCAAGTTTCCGGGCAAGGTCTTTGCCCGGGCCCTGGCTCACGAAGTGGGTGTATTTGTCGGTCATCGGATCCCCCTAGGATGCTTCGAGAATAGCGACGACGCCCTGGCCGCCGGCGGCGCAGATGGAGATGAGACCGCGGGCCGGGCGGCCGTCAACGCGGCCCTTGGTGTGCAGCATTTTCGCGAGCGAGGCGACGATCCTTCCGCCGGTGGCCGCAAACGGGTGGCCCGCTGCCAGGGAGGATCCGTTGACGTTGAGCTTGGACCGGTCGATGCTGCCGAAGGCTCCGTCCAGCCCCAGCCGGGTGCGGCCGAATTCATCGTCCTCCCACGCAGCCAGGGTGCTCAGCACGGTACCGGCGAAGGCCTCATGGATCTCGAAGAAGTCAAAGTCGTCGAGGCTGAGACCGTTGCGGGCCAGCAGCCGGGGTACGGCGAAAGCCGGAGCCATCAGGAGGCCGTCCTTGCCGTGAACGAAGTCGACCGCCGCCGCCTCGCCGTCGACGACGGTTGCCAGCTTGGGCAGATCATGGGCATCCGCCCAGTCCTCGGCCGCCAGCAGCACGGTGGAGGCGCCGTCCGTGAGCGGGGTGGAGTTGCCTGCCGTCATGGTGGCCGCGGCGCCCAGGTTCTTGCCAAAGACGGGCTTGAGGGTGGCGAGCTTCTCGAGGCTGGTGTCGGCCCTCATGTTGGAGTCCCGGGTGAGGCCGCGGTAGGGGGTGAGCAGGTCATCGAAGAAGCCTGCGTCGTAGGCTGCGGCGAGGTTGCGGTGGCTGTTGAAGGCCAGTTCATCCTGCGCCTCCCGGGTGATCTTCCACTGCGCCGTGGTCAGCGCCTGGTGTTCCCCCATGGACAGGCCGGTGCGCGGTTCGCCCGTGTTGGGGGCGTCCGGGGACAGGTGCTTGGGCCTGAGGCGGCTAAGGGCCTGCAGCCGCTGCGGCAGCGTCTTGGCCCGGTTCAGGTCAAGGAGCACTTCGCGCAGGCCCTCGCTCACGGCGATGGGGGCGTCCGAGGCGGAGTCGACGCCGCCGGCGATCGCCGAATCGATCTGGCCGAGCTTGATCTTGTTGGCGAGGCCGAGGACCGTTTCCAGCCCGGTGGCGCAGGCCTGCTGGAGGTCGTAGGCGGGGGTCTCGGCCGAGAGCGCGGAGCCCAGCACGGCTTCACGCGTCAGGTTGAAGTCACGGGAGTGCTTGAGCACCGCCCCGGCGGCAACCTCGCCGATGAGTTCGTCCTGCAGCCCGAAGCGGGCGACGAGCCCGTCCAGGGCTGCGGTCAGCATGTCCTGGTTGGAGGACTTGGTGTACGCCCCCCCGGTCCGGGCGAAGGGAATGCGGTTGCCGCCAACGATGACAGCCCTGCGGAGCCGCGGCGCTGCCGGTCCTGCCGGTGCAGCGGCGTTTGCCGCGGAAGGGGAGGCTGCTGCCGTGACGGCCTCGGGCGTCGCCGGGGCGGTTGATTCCTTTGGTCCGGGTGCGGACTGTCCGTTGACGGACATGGGCTGTCTCCTTTGATCTAAGCGGTTACCGATACTCAGCGTACCTGATACGCTGGGTATCGTGAACATCCCCCAGCCTGACTTTCCCGGCGGCAGCGCACGAGGCTCCGCCAGCGCCGCTGCCGGCGGTGTGGACGGCCGCGACTCCCGCTGGCAGTCACACCGTGAGGAGCGCCGCCGTGAGCTGATCAAATCAGCCCGCAAGGCCGTGCACAGGCTCGGCAGCGACGCGTCCATGGAAGACATTGCCGTCGCGGCCGGCACCTCCAAGTCCGTGTTCTACCGCTACTTCGGGGACAAGGCGGGGCTCCAGCAGGCAGTGGGCGAAGTCGTGCTGAGCCAGATGCAGCGCCGCATCCAGGAAGCCGCCCAAGGCGCCCAGACGCCCCGCGAGGGACTGCTGGCGATGGTGTCCGCGTACCTCCAGATGGCGGAAACCAGCCCCAACGTCTATACCTTTGTCACGCGCTACACCCCCGGCGAAGCCACGGGCGGCACCATCGCCACCGCCGGAGCCCTGGGTCACTTCTTCGCTGCCATCAGCGACATGGTCGCCCGGCCCATGCGTGAGCACCTGGGCGGCTCGGCCGGGCGCGAGGCCGTGATCGAATACTGGCCGAACGCGGCGATCGGCCTCGTCCGGAACGCCGGCGAACAATGGCTGGCCAGCCCGGCGTCGCCAACCAAGCCCGACCAGGCGGCCATGGCACGCCAGATTACCGACTGGCTGTTCCTCGGCATTGCCCCCGAGCTGCGCACGGCAGCACCGACTTCACCACCCGTTTCAGCACCGACCTTGTCAGAACCAACGAAGGAATCGACATGACCGAACTAGCCGACCGCCCCACGGGCTCCCCTGCGAACCGCTCTGCCGCGAAGCCGGCATCCACACGTCCGGCGGCCTCGCCCGGCTCGCCGGCCTCGGCGGCTCCCGTCGTCGACGTCGCCGCGCTGGGCGAGCTGCTGCTGGGAAAGTGGGCCGATACCCGCCGCACCGCACGGGCACTCGCAGGCCAGCCGGAACTGCACAAGACGGAGGGGCTGACCCATACCGAGCACCGCCGCCGCGCCTTCGGCCAGCTCAAGATCCTGGTGGACAACGGTGCCGTGCACCGCGCCTTCCCCGTGTCCGTCGGGGGGGCCGATGAACACGGCGGCAACGTGGCCGGGTTCCAGGAACTCGTCATCGCCGACCCCTCGCTGCAGATCAAGGCGGGGGTCCAGTGGGGTCTGTTCGGCTCCGCCGTGAACCACCTCGGCACGGAGGAGCACCACCAGAAGTGGCTGCCCGGCATCATGAACCTGGACATTCCCGGCTGTTTTGCCATGACGGAGACCGGGCACGGCTCGGACGTCGCCAGCATCGCCACCACCGCCACCTACGATCCGGCCACCGAGGAATTCGTGGTGCATACGCCGTTCCGGGCCGCGTGGAAGGACTATATCGGCAACGCGGCAGTGGACGGCATCGCCGCCGTCGTCTTCGCCCAGCTGGTGACGCAGGGCGTGAACCACGGCGTCCACGCTTTCTACATGGACCTCCGCGACCCCGCCACGAAGGAATTCCTGCCGGGCATCGGCGGCGAGGACGACGGCGTCAAGGGCGGGCTGAACGGCATCGACAACGGCCGGCTGCACTTCACTCATGTCCGGATCCCGCGCACCAACCTGCTCAACCGCTACGGCAACGTCGACGCCGACGGCAGCTACAGCTCCCCCATCGCCAGCCCGGGCCGCCGCTTCTTCACCATGCTCGGCACCCTCGTCCAGGGCCGCGTCTCGCTCGACGGCGCCGCCGTCATCGCGTCGAAGCTGGCCCTGAAGACTGCAATCCAGTACGCCACGGAACGCCGCCAGTTCAATGCCTCCTCGCAGACCGACGAGGAAGCGCTGCTGGACTACCAGCGGCACCAGCGCCGGCTGTTCACCCGCCTGGCCACCACGTACGCCGCCGGTTTCGCCAGTGAACAGCTGCTGGAGAAGTTCGACGACGTCTTCTCCGGCCGGGCTGACACGGACGAGGACCGCCAGGACCTGGAAACCCTGGCGGCGGCGCTCAAGCCGCTCAGTACCTGGCACGCGCTGGATACCCTGCAGGAATGCCGCGAGGCCTGCGGCGGCGCCGGCTTCCTGATCGAGAACCGCTTCGCCTCGCTGCGCGCCGACCTCGACGTGTACGCCACCTTCGAGGGTGACAACACCGTCCTGCTGCAGCTGGTCGCCAAGCGGCTGCTGGCCGATTACGCCAGGGAATTCCGCACGGTGGACTTCGGCGTGCTGGCCCGCTACGTGGTCGGCCAGGCCACCGGAGCCGCCATCCACCGGACCGGCCTGCGCGGTGTCGCGCAGTTCATGGCGGATTCCGGGTCGGTGCAGAAGGCCGCCATCGCGATCAAGGACGAGGCAAGCCAGCGTGCACTGCTGACCGACCGGGTGCAGACCATGGTCGCCGAAGTCGGCTCGGCACTCAAGGGCGCGAACAAGCTGCCGCAACAGCAGGGGGCGGCTCTGTTCAACAGCCACCAGAACGAACTCATCGAGGCGGCCAAGGCGCACGCCGAGCTGCTGCAATGGGAGGCCTTCACCGAAGCGCTGGGCAGGGTCACGGACCCGGGCACCAAAAAGGTCCTGACCTGGCTGCGCGACCTCTTCGGGTTGTCCCTGATCGAGGAAAACCTGTCCTGGTACCTGATGAACGGCCGGCTCTCCATGCAGCGCGCCCGGACCGTGGGCGGCTACATTAACCGCCTGCTTGTGAAGATCCGTCCGCACGCACTGGATCTGGTCGACGCCTTCGGGTTCGGCCCCGAACACCTCCGTGCGCAGATCGCCACGGGCGCTGAGAAGCTCCGCCAGGACGAGGCCCGCGAGTACTTCCGCACCCAGCGCGCCAGCGGCGATGCCCCGGTGGATGAAAAAATCCTGCTGGCCCGCAAGGGCTCCGGGACCAAGGCGTCCGGCGCCTGACCCGGCTGTAATTCGACGACGGAGTATACGACGACGGCGCCGCCCCTGAGCCGGGGCGGCGCCGTCGTCGCCTGTTCTGCCGTTGTTGTCTGTTCTTCGGGTGCCGGGGTCAGGAACCCTTGGGGAGCACCGAACGGTAGACCTCGAGGGTGGTTTCCGTGATGGATTCCCAGGAGAAGTGCTCCTCGGCCCGGCGCCGGCCGGCCTGTCCCATTGCCCGGGCCCGGGCGGGATCGGACACGACTTCGGTCAGCGCGGCGGCGAATTCGGTGACGAACTTTTCCGGATCCAGCGGAGTGCCGGTCCCGTCCGTGACCTGCTCGATGTCCACCAGCAGTCCGGTCTCGCCATGCTGGACAACCTCGGGGATCCCGCCGGTGGCGCTGGCCACGACGGCGGCGCCGCAGGCCATCGCCTCAAGGTTGACGATGCCAAGCGGCTCGTAGATGGACGGGCACGCGAACGCCGTGGCGTGGCTAAGGACCTGGATGAGCTCGTTGCGCGGCAGCATCCGCTCCACCAGGATCACCCCGCTGCGCTGGGTCTGCAGCTGTTCGATCAGGAGCGCGGTTTCGGCCGCCAGCTCGGGGGTGTCGGCGGCGCCGAGGCACAGCACCAGCTGGACGCCTGCGGGCAGCTTGGCGGCGGCGCGCAGCAGGTAGGGCACGCCCTTCTGGCGGGTGTTGCGGCCCACGAAGACCACGCTCGGCAGGGCCGGGTCGATCCCGAGGGCCCGGACGACGTCCTCACCCTCGTCCCGGTTCCACATGCTCACGTCGATGCCGTTGTGCACCACCTTGACCTTGGCCGGGTCCACCTCGGGATAGCTGCGGAGAATGTCCTGGCGCATACCCTCGGACACGGCGATGATGGCGGCCGCGGCCTCGTAGGCGGTTTTTTCCACCCAGGAGGACAGGGCGTAGCCGCCGCCGAGCTGCTCGGCCTTCCACGGGCGCAGCGGCTCCAGGCTATGGGCGCTGAGGACATGCGGAACGCCGTGCAGCAGCGAGGCGATGTGCCCGGCCATGTTGGCGTACCAGGTGTGCGAATGCACAACATCCGCGCCGGCGACGTCCGGGACGATCCGCAAATCCACCCCGAGGGTCTGCAGCGCGGCGTTCGCCCCGCCGAGATCCTCGGGCACGGCGTAGGACGTGACCGTCGCCCCGTGATACCCGGGGTCACGGGGCGCGCCGAAGGCGCGCACCCGCAGATCCACGTGCTTGGCAAGCACCCTGCTGAGTTCGGCCACGTGGACCCCGGCGCCGCCATAGATTTCGGGCGGGAATTCTTTGGTCACTATGTCTATACGCACAGACCCCAAGGTAGTCGTTACGGTGGAACTGATCTAGTGTGAAGACGTTCGGGCGTGCCGGACTGTTTTTTGGGGAAGTACAACGGCGTTCAGGAGCGATCACCATGCCGAATAAGAAAGTCTTGGCCATTGTCCTCGCAGGTGGCGAGGGAAACCGGCTTATGCCGCTAACGGCGGACCGGGCCAAACCCGGCGTCCCGTTCGCTGGAAGTTACCGGCTCATTGACTTTGCGTTGTCCAACCTGGTCAACTCCCGCTATCTGCAGATCGTCGTTCTGACGCAGTACAAGTCGCACAGCCTGGACCGCCATATTTCCGAAACCTGGCGGATGTCCACGCAGCTGGGCAACTACATCGCCTCGGTCCCGGCGCAGCAGCGCGTGGGCAAGAGCTGGTTCCTTGGCAGCGCCAACGCCATCTACCAGTCCCTGAACCTCATCCACGACTCCAACCCGGACATCGTCGTCGTCGTGGGCGCCGACCACGTCTACCGGATGGACTTCGCCCAGATGGTTGACCAGCACGTCGCCAGCGGCGCGAAGGCCACCGTCGCGGCCGTCCGCCAGCCGCTGCACATGGCCGACCAGTTCGGTGTGATCGAAGTGGACCAGGACAACCCGGAGAAGATCGCCGCCTTCGTCGAGAAGCCGTCCTCCACTCCGGGGCTGGCCGCCGACCCCAGCCAGTTCCTCGCGTCCATGGGCAACTACGTCTTCGACGCCGACGCCCTCGTCGAGGCCCTGCATGTCGACGCCGAACGCCTGGACACCAAGCACGACATGGGCGGGGACATTATTCCCTACTTCGTCGACAAGGGCGAGGCCGGTGTCTACGACTTCACCCTGAACCAGATCCCCGGCTCCACCGAACGCGACCGCACCTACTGGCGGGACGTCGGCACCATCGACTCGTTCTACGACGCGCACATGGACCTCATCTCGCCCGTGCCGGTGTTCAACCTCTACAACTCGGAATGGCCGATCTACACGCGGCAGAGCATCTCCCCGCCGGCCAAATTCGTCCGCGGCCAGAAAAACACGGTCGGCACGGCCCTGGATTCGATCGTTGCCAGCGGCACCGTGATCTCCGGCGGCATCGTGGAAGGCTCCGTGCTTTCCAACGACGTCTACGTCAGCACCTCCAGCCGGGTCCTCGACTCCGTACTGATGGACAAGGTCAACATTGGTGAAGGCGCCGTCGTCAAGCGGGCCATCATCGATAAGAACGTCAAGGTCCCGGCGGGCGCCGCAATCGGACTCGACGCCGAACTGGACCGGGCCCGCGGCTTCAAGGTCACCGACTCGGGCATCACCGTCCTGTCCAAGGGACAGCTCGTCCCGGAGCCCGGCGAGCAGGAGCGCGCACTGTCGGCCGCCAACCTGATCCGGGTGCCGGACGCGGTCAAGGCCGCCACGGAGCACTGGCCCGCCCTGCGGGAATCCGTGGACAAGGCGGCGGAAGTCCAGGCGGCCGCCGTCGGGGTCACGGCTCCGCGGTCAGTCAACGCCCCCTGAGCCTGAACTCCGGCGGGAGTCCGGCCCCGGCGTCGGGCCGGGCTCCCCGCAGGCTGTAAAATTGGGGCAATGAGCTCCTCCGATTTGCCCTCCGATCTGACTCCCGAAGAAATACAGGCCTGCCTGAAGGTCCTGAACAGCATCCACGTTTACGACGAGGAGCACCCGGACTACGTTTCGGTGCGCCGCGCCACCGGCAAGATGTTCAAGGCCGTCAAGCGCCACCGCCGGGTCAGCAAGCGGGATGTGATCGCCGAAGCCGACCGCGCCGTGATCGCCCAGACGGCGACGGCGGCCCCGGACCGGATCGACGACGAAACGCGCGGCAACAAGCTCGCCTCCTCCACCACAGGGAGCATCGCCGGGCACCTGATCAAGTCCAGGCCGTGCTACATCTGCAAGCAGCACTTCACCCAGGTGGATGCCTTCTACCACCAGCTCTGCCCGGAATGCGCCGGTTTCAGCCACAGCAAGCGCGACGCCCGGACGGACCTGAGCGGACGCCGCGCCCTCCTGACCGGCGGCCGGGCCAAGATCGGCATGTACATCGCGTTGCGGCTGCTCCGCGACGGCGCCCACACCACCATCACCACCCGCTTTCCCAAGGACGCCGTGCGGCGCTTCGCCGCGATGGAAGACAGCGGCGAGTGGTTGCACCGGCTGCGGATCGTCGGCATTGACCTGCGCGACCCCTCGCAGGTGATGGCGCTGACCGACTCCCTCGACGCCGCCGGTCCGCTCGACATCATCATCAACAACGCCGCCCAGACCGTGCGCCGCTCGGGAAATGCGTACCAGCCGCTGGTCGACGCCGAGGACGAGCCCCTCCCCGCAGCCCTCCAGGCGGCTAACGGCGGTCCGGAACTGGTGACCTTCGGCCATGCCCATGACAAGCACCCGCTGGCCCTGGCCAGCACCGTCCTGGAGCACCCGGTGCTGGCCGGGGACGCGATCACCTCGCTGGCGCTGTCCACCGGTTCGGCCTCGCTGGAGCGCATCGCCTCCGGCACCGCCATCGACGCCGGCGGCCTGGTTCCCGACCTGGCCAGCATCAACAGCTGGACCCAGGTAGTGGACGAGGTGGATCCCCTCGAAATGCTCGAAGTCCAGCTGTGCAACGTCACCGCTCCGTTCCTGCTGGTCAGCCGGCTCCGCAGGGCGATGAAGCGTTCCACAGCGCAGCGGAAGTACATCGTGAACGTCAGCGCCATGGAAGGCCAGTTCTCCCGCGCCTATAAGGGTCCCGGCCATCCGCACACCAATATGGCCAAAGCGGCGCTGAACATGATGACCCGGACCAGCGCCCAGGAAATGCTGGACGAGGACGGCATCCTGATGACGGCCGTGGACACCGGCTGGATCACGGATGAGCGCCCGCACTACACCAAGGTCCGTCTGATGGAGGAGGGTTTCCACGCTCCTCTGGACCTCGTCGACGGGGCCGCCCGGGTCTACGACCCGATCGTCATGGGCGAGTCGGGCGAGGACCAGTTCGGTGTCTTCCTGAAGGACTACAAGCCGAGCCCCTGGTAGGCCCCGGCCCGGAGCAGAGCCCGCCGGTGGGTGCTACGGGCCTAATGGCTCTCGTGGTGTGTCTCCAAAATAATCTCTGAGAGTTTCGTTAAGCTGGGAGTATGTCGAATCCAGCTCCTGCTTTGGTGGTCTCCGATGGTCAGCGTGCGGCGTTGGAGGTGTTGTCGAAGTCCCAGACGGCGTCCCATCGTGAGGTGCAGCGCGCACAGGTCTTGTTGATGGCCGCGGAGGGGCTGGCCAATGAGTCGATTGCGAAGGTAGCGGGGACGAGCCCGGGGACGGTGAGGTCATGGCGGGCCCGGTTCGAGGAAGAGGGCCTGGCGAAACTGGGGGTGGTTCGTGCAGGCCGGGGCCGCAAGCCGGTGATTCCGCAGTCAACGATCGATGAAATCGTTGATTTGACGCGGAACTCGAAGCCGGACGGGCATACGCACTGGTCGGTTCGGACGATGGCGGCGAAGGTCGGGGTGTCCCCGGCGCAGGTGCAGCGGATCTGGGCCGCCCGCGGGCTGAAGCCGCACCGGGTCGAAGCGTTCAAACTTTCGACCGATCCGCGGTTCGAGGAGAAACTCATCGATGTGGTGGGCCTGTATCTGAACCCGCCGGAGCAGGCGATCGTGTGGTGCATGGATGAGAAGTCCTCGATCCAGGCCCTTGACCATACCCAGCCTTCGCTGCCGATGAAGAAGGACCGGGGCGAAACGATGACCCATGACTGCAAGCGCAACGGCACCACGACCCTGTTCGCCGCCCTGGACGTGGCCAGCGGAAAAGTCATCGGTTCATGCCTTCCCAAGCACCGTCACAACGAGTTCCTAACGTTCCTGAAAACACTCGAGAAGGAAGTCCCGGACGGACTGGCCGTGCACCTGATCCTCGACAACTACGCAACACACAAACACGCCAACGTCAGGGCCTGGCTGGAAAAACATCCAAGGTTCCACCTGCATTTCACCCCGACCTCATCGTCCTGGCTGAACCTGGTCGAGCGGTGGTTCCGGGAGTTGACCGACAAGGCCCTGCGGCGCGGAGCATTCCACTCAGTCCCGGACCTGATCGCGGCGATCGAGGGCTACCTCGCCGCCCACAACAATGAGCCCAAGCCCTTGGTCTGGACCGCAACAGCGGAATCAATCCTCGAAAAAGTCGCCCGCGGCCGCGTCGCACTCCAAGCCGTCAAGCAAAACTCAGACACACCACTAGTGCGGTTCCGGCACAGTACGTAGTATGGGTCCACATGAACACAGAGACGACGCCTGCGCCCCATTTCGGACTGTCCATCGACCAGTGCTGGATGCTGCTGGACACGGAGGTCGTGGGGCGGATCGCCCTGATCGTGGACGGGCATCCGGAGATTTTTCCGGTGAACTTCGCCCTTGAGCGCCGCTCTATCGTGTTCCGCACCTCCGGGGGCACCAAACTGTGGGCGGCGATGACGGCCAAACCCATCGCCTTCGAAATCGATGGCTACGACTCCCACGAACAGCAGGCGTGGAGCGTTGTTGCCCGCGGTGAAGGAGAACTGATCGAAAGCCAGCAGGAGAAGGAAAGCGTCGACGCCCGCTTGCTTGAGCCGTGGCAGCCTGGAGACAAGGACTATTACGTGCGGCTGTCCCCAAAGGCCCTGACCGGGCGCCGGTTCACGGTCAACCGGCCGGACCTGTGGAGCACACGGCTCTCCGATCCCCGCCGGGACTCCTTCGAATAGGGCACCCTTCGATTTGGGCACCTTTTGATCAGGAGGCCGGGCTGGCCCTACTTGGCGGCCTTCACGTCGGGGGCATGGACGACCAGGACGGGGCAGTGGGCATGCGCCACCAGCGCGGAGCTCACGGACCCGATCAGCAGTCCCCCGAACCCTCCGTGTCCGCGGCGTCCCACCACCACCAGGTCGGCGTCGCGGCTGGCCTCGATGAGGCTGTGCCGGGGGTGTCCCTGCACGAGGCGTGGCTCGACGTTGGCCGGGGTATCCGCCCCGAATGCCTTCTCCACCGTCTCCTGCAGGATTTCCGCGGCACGGACGTCGAAGTCGTCGATTCCGATGGCGACGTAACCGTCGTACACCGGAGGGACGTCCCAACTGGCCAGCGCCACCAGCGTCGCCGAGAACGGCACGGCGAGGCTCTGGGCCTGGCGAAGGGCCTCCACCGACGCTTCGGAACCATCAACCCCCACCACAATGGTCCGGATGTCCCTGGCTTCGGTCATGGCAGATCCCTTCGTCGTACGGCTGTCGCGTCCAGCCTATAGTGCCGTGCGGGCCAAGGAGGCAGCCAGGGCCGAAAAGTCATCGGGGACCGACGCCGGCCGGTCCGGCAGGACCAATGACCCTTGCCGGGGCCCGTGGCCCGGAGAAGAATTGTAGTCGCCGGGGACGGAGAGCCGGCTCCCGGAGTGGACAATGTAAAAACGGGGACCAGGCGCCGACGGCAACGGCGGCACCTGGGTCAGCGACAATGGATTCACCAGGCACGACCCGCAGGCGCCATCTGCGAAAAACAGGCTGGGGAGCACCGCACCATTCATGGCAGCGCAAGCCGCCGGACAGGAGAATTATGATTGCCTGGGCAGACGCAGGTCTCACTGCACCCGACGGGCCTCCCGCCGTCATCCGTGTTTTCATCCTGGATGACCACGAACTCGTCAGGCGCGGACTTCAGGAGCTCCTTGAGGGTGAGGGCTTCCTGGTGGTCGGGAGTTCGGGTTCCGCCGTCGAGGCGACCCGCCGCATTCCCGCCCTCCATCCGGACGTCAGTGTCCTCGATGCCCGGCTGCCGGACGGGACCGGCATTGAGGTCTGCCGGGACGTGCGCTCGGTCGACCCGTCGCTGAACTGCATCATCCTGACCAGCTTCGATGACGAGCAGGCCCTGCGCGGCGCCGTACTGGCCGGCGCCAGCGGCTATGTTCTCAAGGAAATCGGCGGCACCGACCTGATCGGGGCACTGCGCCGGGCGGCCACCGGCGAGTCGCTCTTCGCGGAAGGGGTCGCCGCCGGCATCGTTGACAGCATTGTCGATTCCGAAGAGGTGGACCCCCGGACATCATCCCTCACGCCCCAGGAGCGCCGGGTCCTGGAACTGGTGGGCGGCGGGCTCACGAACCGCCAGATAGCTGCGGAAATGTTCCTCGCGGAGAAGACAGTCAAGAACTACGTTTCGTCCCTACTGGCCAAGCTGGGCTTCGAACGCCGGACCCAGGCCGCTGTGTTCATAGCCGGGCCCTCCTCAGCGGCACCGCCCGGAGGCCATGCCCAAACCAGCCGCCCGCATGGTGTGCGCTAGCTGACGTCGTGACGGCCGCGCCTGCGGCTAGAGCGGCACCGACCATTCAAGGCTCGTGCCGGCGTCCGGCGCGCTGGTAATGGTGCATTCGCCGTCCAGCATCCGGGCGCGGTCTTCCAGGTTGGCAAGTCCCCGGCGTTTCTCGGGTTCCGCGAAGCCGGCTCCGTTGTCCGTGATGACCACCGTCACCCGGCTCTTGACCACACCCACCGAAACCGAAATGGTGTCCGCGCCGGAATGCCTGATGGCGTTGCTGAGCCCCTCCGAGACCACGGCTACAACGTTGTCGGCCTTGTCCGGGGTGACGGCATCCACGGGGCCAGTGATGATCAGGCGCGGCGTGAACGGCATGGACTTCGCCGAGCTGCGCGTTACCCGCCGGATACGTCCGCTGAGCAGTTCCATTTCGCCGCTGCTGCTCTTGAGCGAGTAGATGGTGTCCCGCAGGCTTCGGATCGCTTCGTCAAGCTCGCCGGTGATATTGCGGATCCGCTCGGTGGCAAGCTCATCCTTGGTGAAACGGGCCAGGCTCTGGACGCTGAGGCCGGCCGCGAACACCCGCTGGATCACGAGGTCGTGCAGGTCGCGGGCGATCCGGTCCCGGTCGGTGAAGACCAGCAGCTCCTCGCGGAGCCTGTGAACCCGGGCGAGCTCCAGGGCGAGGGCAACGTGGGACCCGAAGACGGCCCCCATCTCGATGTCCGTTCGGGTGTAGCGCAGCGCGTTCGGGTCCCGGATCAGCAGCAGGAGCCCGTGGTGCGCTCCCTGGGTGCTCAGGGCCACTGCCAGCAGCGGGCCGGTGATCCCGGCGTCGATCTCGTCGAAAAGGGCGGAGGCGTCCTCAAGCACCACGGGCTCGCCGCCGTCCAGGACACTTTCCAGCAACGGTGAATCGAGCCTCAGCGAACGGCCGGAGAACTGCAGACTGCGTTTTCCAGCGGCTCCCGCGACGATATGGCCGCGGCCGTCGGTGTCGGGCGCGACCAGCAGGGCCAGCTGCGACCCGGACTCCTGCAAAGCCCGGCTCGCGATGGGGTCCAGCCCGCAGGAGGTGTAGTCCCGGTCGCTGCTGAGCATCAGCCCGGAGACGTCCATGCAGGCTTCCAGCCAGCGGGCCCGGCGCCGGGCGTCGTCGTAAAGACGGGCATTCTCAATGGCGACCCCCGCAGCTGCCGCCAGAGCCACGGCCAGGCCCTCGTCCTCGGCCGTGAAGTCGCTGCCGTCTTCTTTTTCCGTCAGATAGAGGTTCCCGAAGACCACGTCCCGTACCCGCACGGGGACGCCAAGAAAGGACTTCATGGGAGGATGGTTCGCCGGGAAGCCGGAGGATACCGGATGGTTTCGCAGGTCATGAAGCCGAAGGGGCCGCGGTTCGGAAATCAGAAGGCCCAGGACTCCGTGGCCGGTCGGAAGGGGCCCGATCCGGTGGGCCGTCTCCTGGTCGATGCCGACTGTGATGAAGTGGCTGAGCGCGCCGTCGTCGCCGATGACGCCCAGGGCGCCATAGCGGGCATGAAGCAATCGGCAGGCGGACTGCGCCACGCGTTCGAGCACAGCATCGAGGCTGAGGTCCTCGGCAACGGCCACGACTGCCTCCAGCAGCCCGGCCATCCGTTCCTGGGATTGGAGCAGTTCCTCGGCCCTGGAAACGAACCCCTTCATGACACCGTCGATCATGGGTTGTGGCTCACTGGCGGTCTGGTCTGGTCGTTCCCTCATGGAATGCATGCTCATAGCCCCAATTCGATACAACACACAACGATCGTCCGCACTGACGATAGTGATGCCAGAATACCCCGAAGCGGCAGCAAAGGCCCCCGACGTTGGAGGATATTGCTTCGGATTGTGACCTTTTCCCCTACCCCGTGGCCGCGTGACCAGCGTAAGCTCGCGGCCATGAGTACTGATCCGAAGCCGGGAAAAACCCCGCAGGCACCCGAAGTTGAGAACCTCGATCCCCACGAATGCTGGCGTTTGTTACGCGGCGTCAGCGTGGGCAGGCTCGCGGTCTGGGTGGACGACCATCCCGATATTTTCCCGATCAATTACAAGGTGGATCACGGCACCCTGGTGTTCCGCACGGCGGACGGCACCAAACTCCAGGCGGCCACGTCCGACACCCCGGTGGCGGTAGAGGCCGACGGCGTGGATGCCGACAGCGGCATCGCCTGGAGTGTGGTGCTCAAAGGACAGGCGGCGCCGGTGCAGAACCAGCAGGAGGTCCTGGACACCGTGGGGCTGCTGCTGTTCCCGTGGCAGGCCGGCAAGAAGGAGCGCTTCGTCAGGATCACCCCGGATACCGTCACGGGACGCCGCTTCAAGGTGGTCCCGCCGTTGACCTGGTGGACGCCGCTGGATGACGCCACCCGCTCCGGACTCGAATAATCCCTGTGGCGGCCCCGATGCGCTACCAGACAATGCGGTTCTGAGGCCTCAGAACCGCTGCAGCTGATAGCGCATCGCGGGGCCGGCTCCGGGCATCACGCCAGGCGGGTGATCTCCACGCTCACGCTGAGGGCGGAGCCGCCGCCGCCGGACAGGATTCCCTTGAGCGGGGGCACATCGCGGTAGTCACGGCCCCTCGCCACGGTCACGTGGAAGTCGCCGGCCGGTTTGTGGTTGGTGGGGTCCCAGCTGCGCCATTCGCCGTCCCACCATTCCAGCCACGCGTGCGACTGGCCGGCGACCGTCTCGCCTAGTTCCGCCGTCGACCGCGGGTGCAGGTAGCCGGACACGTACCGGGCGGGGATGCCCCGGCTGCGCAGCGCGCCGATGGCCAGGTGCGCCAGGTCCTGGCAGACGCCCTGGCGCTGGTTCCAGGCCTCCTCGGCGTTCGTGGTGACGCCGGTGGAGCCCAACATGTAGGTCATTTCCCCGCGCATCCAGTCAAAAACCGCCAGGGCGGCCTCGTGCGGGTTACAGCCCTGGACGACGCCGGGAACGACCCCGAGCACTTCGGAGCCCGGCCCGGTGAGCTGCGACTGCGGGATCCAGTCGCTGAACTTGTTGAGCGTCTCCGGGGTGTCGAGGAGATCCCAGCCGACGATGTCAGCCTCCGCCGGGATCCTTTCCGAGCGGTGCACCTCGACGGTGGTGGTGGACAGGACCTCAAGGTGCTCGTGCGGCATCTGCATGTCAAAGGCCGTGACGCGGGTGCCCCAGTAATCGCGGTAGCTGCTCAGGGCGGCCTGGGACGGCGAGACCTTCAGGGAGGACTCCAGCACCACCTGCTGGGGATCCGTCAGCGGGGTCATGCGGGCCTCGTTGTAGGAGAGTGTGACGCGTTTGTTGTATTTGTACGCCGTCTTGTGGATGATGCTCAGCCGGGTCATGAAACTTCTCCCACCCAGGCCAGTTCGTCTGCCTGATTGAAGTACTTACGGGAAATGGCGTCCGAGGCCTGCGAGACAGCCTTCTGCACGCGCTCCATGTGCTCCGGCAGTTCCGACATGAGGTCATCGGTGCGGTGGAACTCCAGGAAGGTGCGGGCCTGGCCCACAATCCGGCGGGCGTCGTTGATAAAACCCACGCGCTGGGCCGAGGGGTCCAGCATCGCAAGGCACTCGTCGGCGTCGCGCAGCGCGTACACGATGGACCGCGGGAACAACCGGTCCAGCAGCAGGAACTCGGCGGCGTGCTGGTCGCCGAATGCTGCACGGCGGGTCCGCAGGAACGACTCGTAGGCGCCCGCGCAGCGGAGCATGTTCACCCACGACATGCCTGCGGAAAGGACGTCCCGGGTGGAGAGCATCCGCGCGGTCATGTCAGCGCGTTCCAGCGACCGGCCCAGGACCAGGAACTGCCAGCTCTCGTCGTGGCTCACCGTGGTGTCCGCGAGGCCGCTGACCATGGCCGTGCGTTCCAGCACCCAGTTGCAGAAGCGGTAGGTTCCGACGACGTCCTTGCGGTGCTGGTTGAGCCCGTAGTACGTGGTGTTCAGGCTCTCCCAGAGCCCCGACGACACGGTTTCCCGGGCGCGCCGGGCGTTCTCCCGCGCCGCGCCCAGGGAACCGGCAATCGACGTGGCGCTCTGCTTGTCGTACGCCAGTGCGTTCAGCAGTTCGGGGAGGCCGAACTCCTCGCTCTGCGCCCGGGCGCCCATGACGGCGAGGAGTTCCTGCGCCACGCTGCGCTGTTCCTCTATCGGCAGGTGGTTGAGCCGCTCAAGGTGGACGTCGAGGATCCGGGCAGTGCCGTCAGCCCGTTCCACATAGCGGCCGATCCAAAACAGTGACTCGGCGATACGGCTAAGCATTCGCGGTTACCTCCAGCGCATCGGAAATCTCAAAAGAACAGATCGGCGGAACAATGATCGACACGGGGCCGCGGGTCACTGCTGCTGCTCCTTCTGGCTGTCACGCCAGTTGCTCTCGACGGGCCAGACCGAGACCCGATCGCGGACCGTGATGGCCGGGCGCGGCAGGGCCTCCACCGGAACCTCCGGGGAGTCCGCGAGCACCCAGGTGTCCTTGGAACCTCCGCCCTGGCTGGAGTTGACGATCAGGGAGCCTTCCTTGAGCGCCACCCGGGTCAGGCCGCCGGGCAGGACCCAGACGTCGTCGCCGTCGTTGACGGCGAAGGGGCGCAGGTCCACGTGCCGAGGGCCGAACTTGTCCCCGCTGAGCGTGGGAACCGTGGACAGCTGCAGGACCGGCTGCGCGATCCAGCCGCGGGGGTCCGCGATGACGCGTTTGCGCAGGGCCTCGAGCTCGTCCTTGGTCGCATCCGGTCCGATCACCAGGCCCTTGCCGCCGGAACCATCCACGGGCTTGACCACCAGTTCGGCCAGACGGTCCAGGACCTCTTCCCGGGCTTCTTTTTCTTCCAGCCGGAAAGTGTCCACGTTGGCGATCACGGGTTCTTCATGGAGGTAGTAGCGGATCAGGTCCGGGACGTAGCTGTAGACCAGCTTGTCGTCTGCGACGCCGTTGCCCACGGCGTTCGCGATGGTGACGCCGCCGGCGCGGGCCGCGTTGACCAGGCCCGGGCAGCCGAGCATGGAATCGGCGCGGAACTGCAGCGGATCCAGGAACTCGTCGTCGATGCGTTTGTAAATCACGTCCACGCGCTGTTCACCGGCGGTGGTGCGCATGTAGACACGGTTGCCGCGGCAGATGAGGTCCCGCCCTTCGACGAGTTCCACGCCCATCAGGCCGGCGAGCAGCGTGTGCTCGAAGTAGGCGCTGTTGAAGACGCCGGGGGTCAGGACCACCACGGTAGGGTCGTCGACGCCGGTCGGCGCCGTCTTGCGCAGGGCCGACAGCAGCCGGCGGGGATACTCTTCGACCGGCCGGATGAGCTGCTGGCCGAAGGCTTCGGGCAGGCCCTTGGCCATCGCGCGGCGGTTCTCCAGGACGTAACTGACACCGGAGGGGACACGGACATTGTCCTCGAGGACACGGAACGTCCCGGCGGCGTCGCGGACAACGTCGATGCCGGAAATATGGACGCGGACGCCTCCGGCGGGCTCGAAACCGTGCACCTGGCGGTGGAAGTGGGCGCTCGTCGTGACGAGCTGGCGCGGGATGACGCCGTCGGCCACCACGGTCATCTTGTCGTAGACGTCATTGAGGAACGCTTCAAGGGCCCGGACGCGCTGCGCCACGCCCTTCTCCAGGACGGTCCACTCATCGGCCGGGATGACCCGGGGGACGATGTCGAGCGGGAAGGGCCGCTCCTCCCCCGCGAAGTCGAACGTGACACCCCGGTCCAGAAAGGTCCGGGCCATCGAATCGGCGCGGGCGGTGACATCAGCCAGCGAGAGTTCACGCAGGGCTCCGGCAACCTGCCCGTAGGACTGCCGGGGCAGTTGCTCGGGGGTAAACATCTCGTCGTAGGCGCCGGAGCGTTCGGCGGCTACCGAGTAATCCTGGAATAGGTCAGACATGTGATTAGACAATCACCTTTTTGTGACGAAATCATTTCGGCGCGCCCGCTGGAGCGTGGCGTCCGGGAGCGCGAAAAGGCCGGGCGTGGCCGCGGTCCGCGGGCCGCCAGCCGGGGCGATTCCGGCGGCGGCCGTCGTGGCGGTTACGGCTTTTCCCGGCGGTTGCGTCAAGGTGGAGACGTGCCACCACTTACGCCCGAACCGCTGCCCAAGGCTGACCCGTTGCCGCGCCTGCTGCCGGGTCTGCTGCCGGGTCTGCTGTCCGCGGCGGCGGCCGTCGTGCTTGCCCTCGCCGGCCACAGCATGGTTCCGGTGCTCCCGGCCATGACGCTGGCCGTGGCGTTCGGACTCCTTGCCGCGAATGTCCCGGGGCTGTCCGGCTGGACCGCGGGCACGGGCCGGCCGGGACTGGATTTCGCCGGCAGGCACCTGATGCGCGCCGGGATCGTGGTCCTGGGCCTGAAAGTCAGTCTCGTCGATGTGCTTGGACTCGGCTGGGCCGCGCTGCTGCTGATCACGGGTGTGGTCCTGGCCGCGTTCGCCGGAACCTACGGCATCAGTCGGCTGTTCCGGCTGCCGCCGCCGGTTGCGCTGCTGATTGCCACCGGCTTTTCCATCTGCGGGGCCTCCGCGATCGGGGCGATGGCTGCTGCGCGCCGGATCCGGCAGCAGGACACGGTGCTGCCGGTGGCCCTCGTGACCCTGTGCGGCACGCTGGCCATCGGTGTCCTGCCCCTGTTGATCCAACCGCTGGGGCTCAGCCCGGAAGTCTTCGGGGCCTGGGCCGGGGCCTCGGTGCACGATGTGGGCCAGGTGGTGGCCACCGCGCAGACCGCCGGCGCGTCGGCGCTGGCCGTCGCCGTCCTCGTCAAACTCACGCGGGTGATCCTGCTGGCGCCCATGGTCGCCGCCGCCGGGCTGCACCACCGCAGCGGCGCCGGCGCCGAAGCCGGCGTGAAGCGCCCGCCGATCGTCCCGTTGTTCGTCCTCGGCTTCGTCGCCCTGGCCGCCCTGCGCACCACGGGCTGGCTCTCCCCCGGGATCCTCGACGCCGCCGCGGTCCTCCAGGACGTGCTGCTGGGGATGGCGCTCTTCGGCCTCGGCTCGGCGGTGCGGGTGGGCGGGCTGCTGAACACCGGAGCTCGGGCCCTGCTGGCTGCGCTGGCGTCCTGGCTCCTGATCGCCGGGCTGGGGCTGGGCGCCGCGTTCCTCATGATTAGATAGCGGGGTGTCGAACCAGAACCTGCGCCGCGATGAAGCCGCAACCCGCTCAGCCCTCATCACCACCCACAGTTACGACATCTCCCTGGACGTCCGGCAGGCCGCTGATCCGGACGCCGCCGGCTACCCGAGCCGCAGTGTGATCAGCTTCTCCGCGGGCGAACCCAGGGCCTCGACGTTCCTGGACTTCATCAGCAGCGAGGTCCACAGCGTCCTCCTCAACGGCAAGGAACTCCGCGTCGCCGACGTCGTGGACGGCTCCCGGATCCGGCTTGAGGACCTCCAGGCTGACAACCAGGTCACCGTCACCGGCACCGCGCTCTACAGCACCTCCGGGGAAGGCATGCACCGCTTCTTCGACCCGGCCGACGGCCAGTGCTACCTCTACACGCAGTACGAGCCCGCCGACGCCCGCCGGGTCTTCGCCAACTTCGACCAGCCCGACCTCAAGGCGGAATTCACCTTCCACGTCATGGCACCCTCGGCCTGGCAGGTGTCCTCGAACGGCATCGAAACCCAGCGCACGCTCCTCACCAGCGACCCGGACACGAGCCGCTGGGATTTCGCCACCACGAAGGCGATGTCCACGTACATCACGACCGTGCTGGCGGGCCCGTACTTCAAGGCCGAGGACTCCTGGAGCAGGGCGCTCGACGACGGCACCCGTCTGGAGGTGCCGCTGGCCCTCTACTGCCGCGCCTCGATGGCGCCGTCCTTGGACCCCGACGCCCTCTTCACCCTCACCCGGAACGGCCTGGACTTCTTCGACGGGCTCTTCGACTTCCCGTACCCGTGGGGGAAGTACGACCAGGCCTTCGTGCCCGAATACAACCTCGGCGCGATGGAGAACCCCGGGCTGGTGACCTTCACGGAAAGCTACGTCTT
This sequence comes from Pseudarthrobacter leeuwenhoeki, assembly GCF_055412885.1. Classification (NCBI taxonomy): domain Bacteria; kingdom Bacillati; phylum Actinomycetota; class Actinomycetes; order Micrococcales; family Micrococcaceae; genus Pseudarthrobacter; species Pseudarthrobacter leeuwenhoeki. The sequence goes on from NZ_JBVAYY010000008.1 coordinate 217,881, forward strand.
CACCTCACGGGCCGCCGATTCGCAGTACCAGGCGCGCGCCAACACCCTGCTGCACGAGATGGCGCACATGTGGTTCGGCGACCTCGTCACGATGCAGTGGTGGGACGATCTCTGGCTCAAGGAGTCCTTCGCGGACTACATGGGAACCCTGGCCGTGGACCGCACCACGGACTGGGCCACGGCCTGGGTGAACTTCGCGAACAACCGCAAGGCCTGGGCCTACATGCAGGACCAGCTTCCAACCACCCACCCGATCGTCGCCGACATCCCAGACCTCGAGGCAGCCAAGCAAAACTTCGACGGCATCACCTACGCCAAGGGCGCCTCGGTCCTCAAGCAGCTGGTCGCCTACGTGGGTTTCGAGGCCTTCGTGGCCGGCTCGCGCCAGTACTTCAAGGACCACGCCTACGGCAACACCACTTTGGCGGACCTGCTGGCCGCGCTCAGCGCCGCCTCCGGGCGGGACCTCGCGGACTGGGCCCGCCAATGGCTGCAGACCTCCGGCATCTCCACCCTCACCACCGAGATCGAGGAGCACGGCGGCGTCCTCGGCACGGTCACCATCATCCAGGACGCCGAGGACCCGACAACGGGCCGGCAGGAGCCGCGGCCGCACCGGCTCCGGATCGGCCTGTACGGGATGGACGACGCCGGCGCCCTGGTCCGCACCGGCAGCGTCGAGACCGACGTCAGCGGGACCCGGACCGAGGTGACGGCCCTGGCCGGGAAAGCGCGGCCGGCCCTGCTGCTGGTCAACGACGAGGACCTCAGCTATGCCAAGGTCCGGCTGGACCCGCGCTCCGAAGCCACCGTGCGGGCCTCGCTGGGCGCGCTCAGTGATCCGATGGCCCGGGCCCTGTGCTGGACCGCCCTCTGGGACTCGGCCCGCGACGCCGTCACGCCGGCATCCCTCTACGTGGACGCCGCGCAGCGCTTCGGCCCCGCCGAATCCGGCATCGGCGTGCTGCTCAACGTGCTCGGAAACGCCGCCACGGCGATCGAGCGCTACGTGCACAGGGCCCGGCGGGACGAGATCCGGCACGGATTCCTGGCCGCCGCGGCCGCCGAATTCCGGCGGGCCGAACCGGGCTCGGACCGGCAGCTGGCGTGGGCACGCACCCTGGCCGCCACGAGCCGCTTCGACGCCGGTTACCTCGACCTGGTCCGCGGCATTCTGGACGGCAGCACCGTCGTCGAGGGCCTGGCCGTCGACGCCGAACTGCGCTGGAACCTGTGGCACGCGCTGGCCGCCAACGGCCAGGCCACCCGGGAGCAGCTGGATGAGGAGCTGGCGCGGGACAATACCGCCGCGGGCAAGTCCGGTCACGCCACGGCCCTCGCCGCACGCCCCGAGCTGGCCGTCAAGGAAGCGGCCTGGCAGGAGGCCGTGAACAGCACCTCGCTCTCCAACCAGCTGCTCAGCGCCACCATCGCCGGTTTCACTACCGCCCCGGCGTCGCTGCTGGGCGGTTTCGTTGACCGCTATTTCGAGTGCCTGGAGCAGGTTTGGGCCGGCCGCAGTATTGAGATTGCCAGCAGGATCGTCCGTGGCCTCTACCCGGCCGGGCAGGATCTGGACGGGCACGGTGCCGACCCGGATACGCACGCAGTGATCGTCCGGACGGACAACTGGCTGGCCGAACACCCGGACGCCCCGCGGGCGCTGCGCCGCATCATCATCGAACAGCGCAGCCATCTGCACCGTTCCCTCACGGCTCAGACCCTGACTGCGGACCCCCTATCGAGTGCTCCGTAACGGCCCTTTGGCGGCTCTGAACGGCAGTTGCGGGGCAATCGCCCGGCTTTGGGGTCGAGGACCATTCCGCGGAAAAGTAGCGCTAAGGATCAATACGACCGCAACGATTGCTAGCGTCGATCGTTGAGGGAGCATGGCTGGTGAATATTTGACGGCTGCCGAAGAGTCGGCGTACGGGCGGTATGCGCATGAAGCTCCGGAACAGTCGGTGCTGGATCGGTTTTTCTTCCTCGATGATTTGGATCGCGAGCTGGTGGCGAAGCGGAGGGGCGACCACAACCGGCTCGGGTTCGGACTCCAGCTTGTGACCGTTCGTCATCTGGGTGCTTTCCTGGATGATCCTGTGGATGTTCCAACCGCTGTCGTCGATTTTGTTGCGGTGCAGGTCGGCGTGGCCGATCCGTCGTGTGTGAAGCGGTACGTGGAACGGAAGCAGACTCGGTTCGAGTACCAGTGGGAGATCGCGGTCTACGGTTTCGTCACTTACGCGTCGATGGAGACGGAGCTATTGGAGTGGGTGGACCGGCAGGCGTGGACCTACATCGCCAGATCACTCCTCGAATCCGGCGGATTCAGACCGAAACTACACTCTCAATCCTGAAGAGCCACACAACGGCTTGGAACGACACTTCATGCTCGGGACTGCCATCAGGAAGGTTCGAAGCCCAGCCGGCCTCGCACGAGTTTCTCCACAAGGGCGACATGCTGCTTGTCGCTGCAGCCGTCCTTAATTAGCGTCGCCAAGTATGTGACGTACGCCGCTGTGCGGGTGTCGTACGCGGCGGCACGAGTTTCGAGTGCTAGGGCAAGAGTTGCATGCGCCTGTGCCAGCGCGATTTTCAAGCTGTGCTCGTCAGGTTCACCGGCCAATGCTGATTCAGCCGCTTGCAGCATGGTTTTTGCAACAGCGGCGTGCTCATTGGCCGCATGCTGGCCGAGATCGGGTTGCATTGATGTGCCTTCCGTGTGGGCGTTATAAATACTCAAGTTTACTAAATTCATTGGTGATTCCTATTGACGCCTATGCTATCCGAAATTATGGTTAGCCCATCGGGGGATGCAACATGAATATTGGTCGTGGATCCTGATGATCTGCAGTGCACATCAAGGTCCAAGGGGGGGACTCATGTTTGCTAAATCACCAATCATTACGGTCAAAAATCGGCTTGCCTTTTCTGGGGGTGTCGCGGCCGCTGCATTAATGGCCACCATTGCCATCAGCTCGCCGGCAAACGCCTCCATAGGCCAGTGTCCGACGAACGGCGCCTGCGGCTGGTTCGACGGGAACTATTCAGGAACCTTTGGATACTGGACGTCGAGCGCTTCCTATTTGGCTGGGTACAACGACAACCTTTCATCTGTTTCAAACGAGAGGGCAACCTCCATCGGATGGTGGACGAACTCCGGATACAGCGGCTCGGTTTGGACTCAGTCTCCTAACGCTGCTGGCTACTTTACGTGGCCAGACTGGAGGAATGAATCCTTCAGTTCGCTTTACATCTACGCCTTCTGAGATGGTCCGGTTCCCGATCGGGCTCGCAGCGGTAGCAGCCGCGGCCGCTATTTTTCTTTCCGGCTGCGGGTCCAACCCTCAGCAGGACCATGCGGATGCCCGCGCCCGGCTTGACCGGGAGTCAGCCCAGATCGTCCTCCCCTTGGAGGCTTACGCGATGACAGCGTCGGAGGTCAAGGAAGCCTCCCACGCCAACGCGATTCTGATTGACCGATGCTTGTCCAAGAGCGGCAGGACGTTCCCCAGGGCAGCGCAGGACTGGGATGCGATACCAAACCTGCCAGACAGACGATACGGGCTGTGGTCCGTTCGCGACGCTGAATCAAACGGCTACGAGCTCCCTGAAGCCTCAGAGGCGAAGGCGCTATCGGCCCAGGAGGACGCCCTAGGCGATGAGTGGTGGAAAGCATTCCGTTCTTGCAGGTCCGAAGTTCAGATGTTTCCTATAATGGGAATCAACAGCTCCTCCGAAATGTCACCGGTGGATAAGGGAATGCAGGAATCCTTCGATGCGGTACTGGCAAGCGAACAGTTCGCGAACGCGCTCAAGGCTTGGTCCCAGTGCGTCGAGGCGGAGGGACTCACGCCGAACAAGGACGAAAAATTCATGGTGCCCAAATTCCCGCAGGCTGGGGAGGAACAGCTAAGAGTCGCAGCCGTGGATGTCCGATGCAAGGAAACGAACGACAGCGTGCAACCTCTTGCTGACTTCGAAGCGCGTCAACAGCTGTCGTACATCGACAACCACGAAGGCGAAGTCCGGGAGTACCGAACCAAGGTTGATGAGACGCTCACTGCTGCACGGAAAGTTCTCTCCAGCGGTGGGTGATGAAGCCCTGGCCGGGAACCGGAAATCATTTGGCAGACTAGCGCATCCCCGTCGTACATGGGCCTTCCTTGTTGGGTGCATCGTGATCGCAGTTGCTGCGTTCGGGCTCGGTACGTTCGTCCGGTCCGCTGATGCGACTGTCCTCGATGCACGGGATCAACAAATCCCTGTATATGCCGTAGTAGATAGCCGTGCTGTCAGTGAGAGCATCAGAATTCAGGGCGAGGTCATTGGGAGTGACACCTACACAGTTCACGCTTCGCTCCCCGATGGAGCCGCGCGCGCGGTAGTGACAGCAACCGCCGTGCCGCTTGGTGCCACGGTCGCCAGCGGCGCTCTCATTGGCACCGTCTCCGATCGTCCGGTATTCGCCCTCGCCCTCGAAATTCCCTTGTATAGGGATATTCAACCGGGTAAAAGTGGCTCAGACGTCTCAAGCTTGCAGGACTGTCTAGCCCGGATTTTTCATGATGGTCGGGTTGGCTGCCGGGCCCCGGGGTGATTCTCGCCCGGGTTGATTTTGTTGTTTTGGGCGTGCTGGCGGGGCCTGTTGTCGCCGGCTGGGGCGTCGGGTTCCACGTCTCCGATGGGTTGTGCTGGGGTTGAAGGGGGTGGCCGTCCGGTTCNAGTCCGGCGATGGCGGCCAGGAGCGTGGTGATCGTGCCGGTTTCCGGCGCGGTGTCAGGGATCAGCAGCCGGGTCTGCCGGGCGCGGGTGATGAGTTTCCCGGCGGTCGCGAAGAGCCGGTACCGCCACCGCT